>JAFIEC010000269.1 GCA_020832725.1 Paracoccaceae bacterium
CCAATGGACCAGCGGCCGACGATGCACTAATAATCAATCTGGACCACTCAGTGGGGGCAGACCACCAGCGTCTGGTCGGCGAAGCGCACCTCGATCCGGCCGGTCAGCGCCGCGATGGACGGGTCTGCCCAGTCGATGCGCCCATCCGAGCGGATGGTCTCGATACTGTCGAGGTTGTTGGCATAGGTGATCTCGGCCGAGACCACGTTGCCGAGCGCGGTGCCGTTGCGGGTGATCGCCCCGTTGAAATGGCCGAACCGCTTCAGCTCAAGCGCGGCCGGTGTCCCCGCGCTGGTCGTCGTGCCCACCGTCTCGCCCTGCGCGACCAGCCGCGCCGTCGCGGTCAGCAGGCCCGAGCGCTGCATCTGCCAGGTGATCTGGTCGAGCACGCAGCCCGAGTACATCGCGTAGCGCGGCACCTCCGGCATGCCGGTCTCGATCGACATCGAGGGCAGTGTCCAGGACCCCGACTGGAACTCGTGGGTGTACGGGGCCTCCGCGCCGGTGGTCGTGGGCGCGCCGAACGCCGCCTTCAGCCAGAAGCCGAATGCCTCGGCGTCGAGCGGCACGACGACATCGCCGTCCGCCGTCACCGCGTCCTTGATCGGCGCCAGCGGATCGCGGCCGTAGCCGAGAAGCTCCGAGTTCAGTAGCGGCTGCTCCGCCCCGAGCGAGGTGCTGGCGAAGGGCATGCGGGTGAAGCCGCTGGCGGGCGGCGTTCCATAGGTCGTCTCGAACGCAAGCGCCATCAGCGCCCGCGCCCCCTGGGCTCGTGCCATGGTGTTCTCCTCGGGTTGTCGGGATCCGCCGAGCGGATCGGCCGTGGAATAGTGCAGCACTACCGGGATCACGGCGGCTTTCAGGCTCGCCGCGCCTTCGACCGGCAGGTCCACGGGCCGCGGCGCATCCGCCTCGCCCCAGTCGCAGAGCCCGCCCAGCGTTCGGTCGGTGGCGAGTGCCGCGCCGATGCTGGCGGTCAGCGTGTCGAAGGCCGCGTCACGGTCGGCGCCCTGCACGACCGCCTCGATCTTGGCGCGGTGCTGGTAGTGATAGCGCAGGGGCGACAGCGTCACCTCTGGCTCCCCTGGTTCGCCGTCGCGCAGGATCAACAGGCCACCGGCCGGCACGCGCTCGGGCAGCACGTCACCGCGCAGAGACGTGGCGGGCAGCGCCTAGAGCCGCGCGTGCAGCGCGGCGAGGATGGTTTCGCGAGGGGTGGGCACAGGCTATAACCATTTCCATCAGAGACGGCAGCCGACGTTGAAAATTTCGAACGAGCGCCGATGGCCAAGATATGCCGCAGTAAGCTGAATTAGGGGAAGCGATGAAGCAGTCGGATGTTGATGAGGCTCTTGCGGCTCTTTACTTGCGTTTGAACGGATACTTTACGACTGGTTTGATCGTTCACTCGCCAGAGCATGGACAAGCGACGACCGAAGTGGATTGCGTCGCGATCCGCATGCCAAATCATCGGCAAGTAGATCGGATTGTGGCTGACGCCCCTTTTTTGGGTATCAAGCCGGGACTAACGGATCTCATTATTTGCGAGGTCAAGAGCGACCCAACCAAAGTGACCTTCAACAATCCGCTCAAGACCAGTCAGCAAGCGATTGAAGCGATTCTTGAATGGGCAGGAGTACATTCCGACGCAAACATCGCAAATGTTGCTGAAAAAGTTCAGCCACTGCTCGCTGATCAGGCCAGCATAGATCAAGTCGTTTCCGGAATCGTCGAAGATGGCGTGCGCGTCCGCGGACTGCTGTGCTGCCCAACCATGGCCCCTATCGACGGTGCTCGCTGGCTGTTGGACGGGGCAGAAATCCTCCGGTATGCAGAGGAGTGCTTTAATCCACCTGAGCGTCGCGAAACTTGTTCGGTCCGCTACAACTTTCAGCAGTGGGGTTATCCGCTTAGCAAAATCGTGATATGGCTTAAAGACAAGAAACGTCAAACTCCTGCGACTATTGACGAACTGTACCAGCACTTGGATGTTGTGCGGCAAGTATGATTTATCTCCTTGCCTCCACCCAGTTTGCGACGATCAGCCCCGGCACGCTGTCCAACGCCCGGTCCGCATCCCGCGCCAGGTCCAGCCGCTTCGGCAGCTTGACCTGCGGCACGAGCAGGAAGATCGGCGCGGTGACCTTGCCGCGCCCGGTTTTCGAGCGGGACACCACGGCCTGGCCCTTCGTGTTCAGCCGTCCCTCCGCCACCAGCAGGCTCGGACCGGTGCGGCGATAGACGAAGCGCAGGCGCAGGCCACGTCGGCGTTCCCATTCGCCGGGCGTGATCCTGCCCCCCCGCAGGGACTTGCCTGCGGCTGGCAGCGGAATCGCCAGCCAGAACCCATCCTTCGAGCGGATTAGCGGGCCGGTGTCGTGCGCGCCCACGATGACCGGCGCCTTCGACCAGACTAGAGCCGCGGCTTCCAGGCTTTCGCCCGACCTCGGGAAGTTCTGGCTCCGGATCGAGTTGGCCAGCCGTGTGCCGAGCCCCGCGCCAGTGATCTGCAACCGCCATGCGCTCTTCAGCCCGGACCCGGCCTCGCGCATGGCGGCGGTCACCGCGCGTTCGCCCGCCGCCACCTCGGCTGCCATCATCGCGACGATGTCGGGATCGATGTCGAGCTTCAGTTTCACTCGGGCCTCAGATCGACGGTCCAGACCAGCCGCTCGCGGTCACGAATGGGCTCACCTTGGATGAGAAAGGCCTCGCCGTCGATCTCGATCCTGTCGCCGGGGCGCGGGTTCGCGACCTCGGCGACGCGCAGATCGATGCGGGTGGTCTCGGACCAGAGCCGGGCATCCCCGAAGTCGGAGACGACATCCGCGCGCCGGGCGACGACGCGCACCAGCACGGGCGCGCCGCCGTCGGCGATGTAGACCGCGTCCCGGCCGATGTTCGGATCGGCGAAGAGCGCACCGACGGCGGCGGCGAAGGCGCTCATCAGAACGTCGCGTTCAGGCGCACCCGACCGATGGTGTCGCCTGCGCCGCTCGCCACCGCCTCGACGGCCACGCCGATGAGAGTGTTGTCGGTCGCGACCGTGGTGCAGCGCTTGTTGGTGTCGTCCCAATAGACCTTGGCGCCGACGGTCCAGGCCTGCGAG
>JAFIEC010000299.1 GCA_020832725.1 Paracoccaceae bacterium
CGAATGCATCTCAAGCTGTCGGTTCTGGTGGACATGCTGCCCGCGCCGGCGCGGATCGCGGCGGAGCTGGTGTCGAATGTCATCGTGGCCTGGACGACGCTCCTGCTCATGTTGGGGGGGGTGCCGCTGATGCAGACCATGGGGGGCGTGAACGTCTCTCTTGGCCTGCCGCAATGGGCGCGGTTCATCCCGGTGCCGCTCTCCTGCGGGCTGGCGCTGGTCTACATGGCGCTGCAGGGGCTGGACGAGGGTCGGCATCCCTGGATGGGGGTGGTGGCCATCGCCATTGCGTTGCTGATCTATCATTTCGGGCAGGATACCGTCTCGGCGCTGCTGCGGCCCTACAACCCTGCGCTGCTGATGGCGCTGGTGTTCGCAGGGGCCATGATGATCGGCACGCCGGTGGCCTTTGCGATGCTGTTCTCGGCCTTTCTTGCCAATTTCGCGGGTGGCATGCTGCCCGAGGCGGCGGTGGTGCAGAACCTCGTGAACGGCGCCAGCAAGTTCCTGATGCTGGCCATTCCGTTCTTCATCCTGGCGGGCGCGCTGATGAACGCGGGCGGGCTGACCTCCAAGCTGATCGATTTCGCCTATGCGCTGGTGGGCCACATGCGGGGCGGGCTGGCGCAGGTGAATGTCGTCTCCTCGGGGCTGTATGCGGGCATTTCGGGGTCAAGCTATTCCGATGCGGCGCTGGGGGCCAAGCTGCTGGTGCCGCAGATGGTGCGCCACGGCTATTCGCCGGCCTTTGCCTGTGCGGTCACCGCCTCTTCGGCCACCTTGCCCAATGTCATCCCGCCTTCCATCGCGCTGTTGCTGGTGGCGGCGGCGGGCAACCTGTCGGTGGGGGCGCTGTGGGTTGCGGGCATCGTGCCGGGGCTGGTGATGGCGGCCTTCCTGATGGGGCTGATCTGGTTCATTTCGATGCGCCGGGGCTATGGCGCGGGCGCGCAGCGGGCAAGCTGGGGCCATCGTGGCAAGGTCTTCGTGCAGGCCGCCCCGGTGCTGTCGCTGGCGGTTCTGATCATCGTTGGCATCCGCTTTGGCGTCGTCACGCCGACCGAGGCGGGGGTTCTGGCGGTGGTCTATGCCTTTTTCCTGGGCACCGTGATCTACCGGGCCTGGGGGGCGGTGTCGCTGTTTCAGGCCGTGCGCACAGCCGCCATCGAGGCCGCCCTGGTGGGTTTCCTGATCGGGGCGGCCAGCCCCTTTGCCTTTGTGCTGATCGCCGAGCAGGTGCCCCAGAACTTTGCCCGGGCGCTGCCCGAAGTGGCGAGCAACCTGGTCCTGACGCTGATCATGGTCAACATCATCCTGCTGATCTTCGGGCTGGTGCTGGATATCGGCGCGGCGATCCTGATCCTGACCCCGCTGTTGCTTCCGGCGATGGTGGCCCTGGGGGTGGACCCGATCCATTTCGGCATCATCATCGTCATCAACCTGATGCTGGGCGGGCTGACGCCGCCTGTGGGGATGCTGGCCTTCATCACCTCCAACGTGACCGGGACGCCCGTGCACCTGGTGTTCCGCAATCTCCTGCCTTTCCTCGGCGCGCTTCTGGTTGCGCTGGGGCTGATCACGGCGCTTCCCGGCATCTCGCTGGGCCTTGGGCGCCTGATCGACGCGCTCTAGGGCGCATGACCACCACCAGACACGACAACCAGAGACCAAAATCAGACAGGGAGACGACACATGACACTTTCCGCACGCAAGCAGACACTGCTCCGGGCGGTGACGGCCACCGCCGTTGCCTCGGCACTCGTCGTGATCGGCACCGTCGACGCCGATGCCCAGCGCCGCATGACGGCGACCTCGCTCTATGCCCAGGACAAGCCGCAGACCCAGGTGTGGGTGAAGTTCCGCGAGCTTCTGGAAGAGCGGCTGCCGGGTGAATTCGACCTGCGCATCGTTACCGACGGGGCCATGGGCGGCGAGAAGGAAGAGGCCGAAGGCATCCTCCTCGGCTCCATCAACTGTTCGCTGTCCACCATCGCCAACCTGACAACATGGGTGCCCGAGGGCGCGCTGTTCGACATGCCGTTCATGTTCCGCGACCAGGCCCATATCGATGCGGTCATGAGCGGGCCCATCGGCCAGGACATGAAGGATCTCTACCGCGCCCAGGGCTTTACCGTGTTCGACTTCATCACCTATGGCGCGCGTCAGGTGCTGACCAAATCCCCGATGACCTCGCCCGAGCAGGTCGTGGGCCGCACCAAGCGGGTGCTTCCGGCGCAGCTCCACATCGACCTGTGGGACAGCCTCGGCGCGAACCCCACCGCAGTGCCCATCACCGAGGCCTACAGCGCGCTGGAGACCGGTGTCGTGGACATGATGGACATGACCAAGTCGGGCTATCACGCGCTGCGCCTCTTCGAGGTGGCCCCCTTCCTGACCGAGACCAACCACATCTATGCGCTGGGCGTGGTCTACTGCGGCAACAACTTCTTTGACACGCTGACGCCCGAGCAGCAGGAGGTGTTCAACGAGATCGCCCCGATCGCGGCGGCGCATTTCAACGAGCTGGCCGAGGCCGAGCAGGAGGCCTCGCTTGCCATCGCCATCGCAGGCGGGGCAACCGTGGTCGAGGCCGACATCGAGGCATGGCAGGCCGCGATGGCCCCGTTCTGGGAGGCCTATGCCGACCAGGTGGGCGGCATCGACCGGATCATGGCCATCGTCGAGACCCAGTGACGGGATATATCCCAACCGGGCGCGCCCCGCGCGCCCGGAGCCGGGCAAGCCGCCCGGAATGACCATGCGGGTGCGCGGCCGACGCCGCGCCCCGCGACAATGAACAGGAGAGACGGCATGAATACGAAATTCGCGATCCACGACCTGCCCGAGGAATTCCCCGAAGAGGATTTCCTGCGCGACGGCCCCATGCGCCACGAGATCATCGTGATGACGGTCGAGGCGCTGAACCGGCAGGGCTATCCCGACCTCAGCACCGACACCATCTGGAGCAAGTCGGACCACCGGGATGCTGCGGTCGGCCTGCTGGAGGATTGTCGGCCCCTGCCCATCGTGCTGGAGTTGATCGACGACCTGCGCGCGGGCCGCAGGGATTAAGGTGGGCTTCGACTTCCAGCACAACACACCGCGGATCCTGTGCGCCCCTGGCGCGCTGTCGCGGCTGGGAGAGGTGACGCAGGGCGCGTCCCGCGTGCTTGTCGTACTCGATCCGGCCTTTGCCGGCGGCGCGGTGGAGGCCCGCGCCCGGGCCGCCCTGGGCGCGGCTGCGGTCTTTGTGCATGCGGTGCCCAACCACGAACCCACCGCCGAAAGCGTGACCGCCTGCGCCCTCGCCCTGCGCGAGAGTGGCGCGGGCGCATTGGTGGCCATCGGCGGCGGATCGGTGCTGGATACCGCCAAGGCCGCGCGCGGGCTTGCGGCCAATCCGGGCCCGCTGGCCGACCTGCTTGGCCCCGGGCGCGAGGGGATGGCCGCCCATGCCTCGATCTTCATTGCAATGCCCAGCACCGCCGGAACCGGCAGCGAGGTGTCGGATTCGGCCATCGTCGACATGCCCGGCACCATCTACAAGGCGGTGATGCGCGCGCCCCATCTTGCGCCTGCCGTGGCGCTTCTGGATGCCGAGATCACGCTCACCGCGCCTGCCCATGTGACCGCTGCCTCGGGCTATGATGCGCTGACCCATGCGGTGGAGGCGGCGACCTCGCGCGCCTCCTCTCCGCTGACCGAGCCGCTGGCCCTCGATGCGGTGGCGACGCTGGCGCGCCATCTGCCCCGGGCGGTGGCGGCCCCGGACGATCTTGCCGCACGCGAGGCCTGTCTTGTCGCCTCCACCCAGGCGGGGATCGCCTTCAATTCGGCCCATCTCGGGCTGGCCCATGCGGTGGCGGGGGCCCTTGGCGCATTGCATCACGTGCCCCATGGGCTGGCCAACGCCATCGCGCTTCCCTGGACGATGGCGTTCAACGCGGGCCATTATGGCCCCGAACGCGAGGCCCGGCTGGCTGCGGCCCTGTCGGCAGAGCGGGTGCCGCTGGGGCTGGCCCGGCTGCGCGCCAAGGTGGGGCTTGACCGGGGGCTTGACGAATTCGTGCCCGATGCCGCCGCCCGCGACAGGCTGGCCGAGGCGGCGATGACGTCTGGGCAGGTCGCCATGAACCCCCGCCCGGCGGCATTGGCCGACATGCGCGCATTGCTCGAGGCCATGCGCCATCCGCTCGACGGGGCCGAGCCGCGCTGGCCGTCCGCATGAGCCGAGGATGATCACCATGCGGCACGCAAGCCCCCGGCGGGGTGGTGCGTGCCCGAACCCGCCCCCGGAAGGGGCACCGCCCTGCAGGAGGAGAGATACCGCATGCGCAAGCTGAACCCAGAATCGACCCCGCCCATCGGCGCCTATACCCAGGCCATCGAAATCCCCCCCGGCGCGCGTGTCGTGCATGTCTCGGGGCAGGTGGGCGTGGATTC
>JAFIEC010000302.1 GCA_020832725.1 Paracoccaceae bacterium
CGGCGGCGTCCTCATCCTCGGCTGCGTCATCGGCCGAACGCAGGCCCGACGGGGCCGAAATGTTGGCGATGACGAAATCCCGCTCGATCGTCGCCTTGACGCCCTCGGGCAGTTTGACATCCGAGATGTGGATCACGTCACCGATGGCGCAACCTTCCAGATCGACGGTGACGTGGTCGGGAATATCGCCCGCCGTCACCTCCAGTTCCACCTCGGCACGCACGATCGTCAGCACGCCGCCACGTTTCAGGCCGGGGGCCTTTTCGTGGTTGATGAACTCGACGGGAATGAACAGGTTCACCCGGCTTGTCCTGCGCAGGCGCACAAGATCGAAATGGACCGGCAGGTCCCGGACCACGTCGCGCTGCACGTCGCGGCAGATCACGCGCACATCGTCATGGCCCTCGACCTTGAGGTTGAAGAGCGTCGAGCGGAACCGCCCGGCCTTCAGCTTCTTGAGCAGCGCATTGTAGCGGATGTTGATGGGCAGCGGATCCACTCCGCCACCATAGACGACGCCGGGTACGTAGCCCTCTCTGCGGGCTTGACGGGCGGCCCCCTTGCCTGTCCCCGTCCGCACCTCGGCTACAAGATCAGGGATCTCGCCAGCCATTGGTCTCTCCTTGCAAGGGCGGCCATCCTCCAAGGGTGTATGGCCGCGTGAGCGCGCGCCTTAGCCCATAATCGCCCCCAGGGGAAGAGGGTGCGGATTGATCTGGTCGTGGCGATGGGCTAGGTCCGCTCGATGCCTGCGGGCAATGCCCCGCCCGCGCCCATGGCCGTGCGCCCCCGCCAGGGACGATTTGCGAGACAGGTGCGCACAGACGAAACGGACAGGAGTCGCCCATGAGCTTTCGCACCCAGCCCCCCGCCCCGAACCGCTCCAACCGATGCCAGCTTTTCGGGCCGGGCTCGCGGGCGGAGCTGTTCGAGAAGATGGCCTCCTCGGCCGCCGACACGATCAACCTTGATCTCGAGGATTCGGTCGCGCCCGGGGACAAGGAGACCGCCCGCGCCAATGTCATCGCCGCGTTGCGCGACATCGACTGGGGCAGCAAGACCATCTCGGTGCGCATCAACGGGCTGGACACGCCGTGGTGGTATCGCGACGTGGTGGACCTGATCGAGAAGGGCGGCGAGCGGCTCGACATGATCATGATCCCCAAGGCCGGACGGGCCGCCGACATCTATGCCGTCGATGCGCTGGTCACCGCCGCCGAAGCTGCCTCGGGCCGACGCAAGCGCCTGGCCTTCGAGGCCATCATCGAGACGGCCGCGGGCCTTGTGAACGTGGCCGAGATCGCTGCAGCCAGCCCCCGGATGGAGGCGCTGTCGCTGGGTGCTGCGGATTTCGCGGCCTCGATGGGCATGCAGACCACCGGAATCGGAGGCACGCAGGAGAATTACTACATGATCCGCGAGGGCCAGATGTACTGGCCCGACCCGTGGCATCAGGCCACGGTGTCGATCGTCGCGGCCTGTCGCACGCATGGGCTGCTGCCCGTCGATGGCCCCTTCGGCGATTTCTCCGACGAGCCGGGCTTTCGCGCCCAGGCGCTGCGGGCGGCGACATTGGGCATGGTGGGCAAATGGGCCATCCATCCCGGCCAGATCGCGCTGGCCAACGAGGTCTTCACCCCGTCCGAGGCAGCGGTCGCCGAGGCGCGCGCTGTTCTCGCCGCGATGGAGCAGGCCAAGGCCGAGGGCAAGGGTGCGACGGTCTACAAGGGGCGGCTGGTGGATATTGCCTCGATCCGTCAGGCCGAGGTCGTGGTGCGCCAGGCCGAGATGATCGCGGGCAAGTGATCGCGGGAGGCAGGGCCGGGCAGCGCCCGGCCTGGCCGTGGGTGCGCCTCGGGGCACGCGCATTGGGGGATGCAATGAACTACCTCGAATTCGAAAAGCCGCTGGCAGAGATCGAGGGCAAGGCCGCAGAGCTGCGCGCCATGGCCCGGGCGAACCCCGAGATGGATGTCGCCCACGAGGCAGAGGCGCTTGACCGCAAGGCCGCCGCGATGCTGGAGGAGCTTTACCGCAACCTCTCTCCGTGGCGGAAATGCCTGGTGGCCCGTCACCCCGACCGGCCGCATTGCCGCGACTATATCGGGGCGCTGTTCTCGGAATACACGCCGCTTGCCGGTGACCGGAACTTTGCCGACGATCAGGCGGTTCTGGGCGGGCTTGCCCGCTTCGAGGACCGGGCCGTGGTGGTGATCGGACACGAAAAGGGCAGCGACACGCGCGGGCGCATCCATCACAATTTCGGCATGGCCCGCCCCGAGGGCTATCGCAAGGCGATCCGCCTGATGGACCTTGCGGACCGCTTTGGCCTGCCGGTGATCACGCTGGTAGACACACCCGGGGCCTATCCCGGCAAGGGTGCAGAGGAGCGGGGTCAATCCGAGGCCATCGCGCGGGCAACCGAGAAGTGCCTTTCGCTGCGGGTGCCGCTTGTCTCGGTCATCATCGGCGAAGGCGGGTCTGGCGGTGCCGTCGCCTTTGCCACGGCCAACCGCGTGGCAATGCTGGAGCATTCGATCTATTCGGTCATCTCGCCCGAGGGCTGTGCCTCGATCCTCTGGAAGGATGCCGAGAAGATGCGCGAGGCCGCCGAGGCCCTGCGCCTGACCGCGCAGGATCTGCGCAAGCTCGACGTGATCGACCGGGTGGTGTCCGAGCCCCTGGGCGGCGCGCAGCGACATCGGGAACAGACCATCCGCAACGTCGGCGCCGCGATTTCGGACTTGCTGCGCGATCTGGTCAAGAAGACCCCGGACAACCTCCGCAAGGACCGGCGCGAGAAGTTCCTGTCGATGGGGTCGCGAGGGCTGGCGGCCTGAGCTGGCCTTGGGCCGGCCGCTCCGGGCTCAGCCGCGCGGCCCCGGATCAAAGCCGGCCTCGCGCATGAGACTGTCGGACGCGGTCTCGATCTCCTCCTCCAGACGGGAGAGGAAGTCGCGCTGCGCAAGTCCGGGGGCGATGGGCGTCAGGAATTCCACCACCGCCAGCCCCGGCTTGCGGTAGATCCCCCGTCGCGGCCAGAAGACCCCGACATTGGTGGCCGCCGGCACGCAGGTATGGCCCAGCCGCTCGTACAGGATCGCCGGGCCGACCTTGTAGGGTATTCGCACGCCGGGGGCCACGCGCGTGCCCTGCGGGTAGATGATCAGCTGTCCACGCAGGTCCCGCCGCGCCTCGACACCTTCCACCATCTGCTGGATGGCCCGGGCCTTGCGCCCCCGGTCCACCGGCACGCAGCCGATGCGCAGGGCGTACCAGCCCAGCACCGGCGCGAACCGCAGCTCCTTCTTCATGATGAAATGGGGTCTCGGCACGGCGCTGATGATCAGGATGATGTCAAAGAACGACTGGTGCTTGGCCGCGATCAGGGCGGTGCCGTCGGGGGGAATGCCGCGCACCTCCGAGCGCAGGCCAACCATCCAGCGCGCCGAGAACCGCACCCAGCGGCAATAGACATGGACACCGCGCCAGGCCCATTCCCGGCTGAATGCCGCAGGAAGCGTGAACACGATGGCCAGCGCGGGCATCGCCAGATACATCTGGGCGACGAACAGCGCCGAGAGCACCCATTGAACCGGCCCGTGCCTCATGTGATCCCCCTCAGCATCCGGATGGCGGCGGCACGGGTGGCGGCAAAGGCCACGAGCGCGGCGAAGGGCGGGATCGCAATCGGCCACAGCCATTCCGCCCCTTCAAAGGCGAGCCCTGTCAGAAACGCCCCCGTCGCGGCCTCGCCGCCCGGTAGCGCCGCAACCGCCGCCATCCCCACAGCGGTGCCCAGCGCCGCACCCAGGCCCGCGCGCCGCGTGAAGCGGCGGACAAAGCCACGGGCGATGTAGACATCCCGCGCGCCCACGAGCCGCAGCACGGCGATCACCCGGGCGTTGGCCGCAAGCGCCGCAGTCGCCGCCAGCGTGACCATTCCCGCCACCGCTCCTCCGATCAGCAGCACCGAGGCCAGCCCCAGCGCCCGCAGCCGCTCGGCGGCCTGAACCAGCGGCCTGCGCCAACGGGTGTGATCGTCCAGCACAGCCCCCGGTGCCTCTGCGGCCAGCCGCAGCCGAAGCCCCTCGGAATCATAGCGCGCGCCGGTCTCGATCACCTCCACCAGCCGGGGCAGGGGCAGGGCGTCCACCGGCAGGTCGGGGCCGAACCACGGCTCCAGCAGCGCGCGTTGCTCGGTCTCGTCGATCAGCCGGGCCGAGGCGATGCCGGGCGTGGTGGTCAGTACCTCCATCACGGCCCGCACCCGCGCCTCCATCTGCTCGGCAGGCGCCGAGATACGTACCGTGGAGCTGCGGGCAAGCTCGTCCGACCAGCGATCGGCCATCCGCCCGGCCGCCAGCGACAGCGCAAGCGCGAAAACCGCCAGAAAGGCCATCGCCGCCGCCGTCAGCGTGGTCAGCCATGCAGTCGCCCCTGTGGAGGGCACCACCCTTTCGGCACCGTCCCGTGACAGGCCGAAGGTTCCCAGTGTGGCAAGAGTCTCGCGCAGCTTCACAGGTCCGCTCCGGCCGCCTGCAGCCGCCCGCGCACGATACGCAGCACCCGTGCCGAAACCTGCGCCTTGGCCACGCGGATCAGGTTGAGATCGTGGGTCGCGACAAGAACCGTCTTGCCCATGCGGTTCAGCTCCACCAGCAGCGCCAGCAGCCGCTGGGCCATCTCCCAGTCGACATTCCCGGTGGGCTCATCGGCCAGAACCACATCGGGTGACATGATGACCGCCCGGGCCAGCGCGGCCCGCTGCCGTTCCCCTCCCGAAAGCTCGGGCGGAAGCTGGGCGGTCTGGCCGGAAAGCCCGACCCAGCCCAGAAGCTCGCGCAGGTCTGCCTCGGCCGCGCTTGTGTCCTGCCCCGAGACTTCCAGCGGCAGGGCCACATTCTCCGCGATGCTCAGATGGTCGATGAACTGGCAATCCTGATGCCCGATGCCGATGCGGCGGCGGGCGCGGGCGACCTCGTCGCGGTCCATCTGGCGCACGTCCTGCCCGAATATGCGGGCCTGTCCACGCGTCGGCTGCAACTCCATGAAGCAAAGCTTCAGCAGCGTGCTCTTGCCCGACCCGGAAGGTCCGGTGAGAAAATGGAACGTGCCGGGCGCCAGGTGCAG
Source organism: Paracoccaceae bacterium (assembly GCA_020832725.1). GTDB lineage: Bacteria > Pseudomonadota > Alphaproteobacteria > Rhodobacterales > Rhodobacteraceae > JAFIEC01. The sequence goes on from JAFIEC010000302.1 coordinate 5,134, forward strand.
CGACAGCTCGCTCAGGATGTCGCCGCCCCCATAGCTGAAGGAGGCCTGCTCAAGCTCGATCACGCGGGAACTCCGAATCTCTGGCCCGACACTCTTGCCCAGCGCGTTGCGTGTTGCAATGTGCTGTCAGGAGACTAGGCTTGCGCGGTCCGCTTCGGGCGACTGCCCGGTGCGGTCGCGGGCAGGCGGTACCAGGTGAGGGATCGATGCGGATCGTTTGTCCGAATTGCGGCGCACAATACGAGGTGGACGAGGGCGCAATCCCGTCCGAGGGGCGGGATGTGCAATGCTCCTCTTGCGGGCATTCGTGGTTCCAGATCCGGCCCGAGCCGGCACAGCGCTCCGTTCCCCGCGCCATCCTGCCCGAGGACGGGCCGCAAGAAGCCGATGCCGATGCCGATGCCGATGCCCATCCCGGGCCTTCGGTCGAGGACGGTGCCGCGGCACATGATTCCGGCGCACCGGAGCCTGATGAGGACGAGGTTCTGCGCCGGTTCATCGATGCGCCGGAGCCCGAACCGCCCCAGCCCGCCCCCCCTTCGGAGGCGCACAAGCCCGATCCGGCGGATGGCCCCGGCGCGACGGTGACGCGGGCGGCACGGTCCGGGGTCGATCCCGCGATCGCCGAGATCCTCCGGGAGGAGGCCGAACGTGAGGCCCGCTTGCGCAGGGGAGGCGACGCGACCCCCGCCGACGTCGCCGCGGCTGCGCCTGCAGCACCCGCCGAAGGGGCCGCGGCCTCCACCGCCAGCCCTGGCGTGGACGATGATGACGAGGCCCGCCGCCGAAGGCAGCGCCACCGTGAGGCGCTGGCCCGAGAGCGGAGGCTTGCGGCCGAGAACGGCGCGCCCGCTCCGGCCACCTCAGCCGCGCCTGCTCCCGGCTCAGAGGGCCAGGGCGGCGGCCCGGCGCCTGCCGAAACGGTGCCCGAGCCGATCTTGGCGGCGGCATCCGATCCCGCATCCGCCGAGGTCGAGGCGGGTCTGCCCGGCCCGGCACCCCGCAGGCCCGAACGGCCCGCGAGGCCCGTGGCTGGCGCGGGATCGCGGCGTGACCTTCTGCCCGATGTCGATGAACTCAACTCCACCCTGCGCGATGTCGGAGAGGCGCGGCCCGAGGGGCGGGTTCCCGCCAGCCCCGCCGCCGGCGCGCCGCGAAACCGGCGCGGCTTTCGGCGGGGCTTTGCCCTGACGCTGCTGGCGATATTCCTGGCGACGCTGCTCTATCTGCGCCCCGACCTTGTCACGGCCTTCGTGCCCGAGGCCGCACCCGCGCTCGCCGCCTATGGCGAGGCTGTCGGCCGGCTGCATGAGATCGTTCACGAACGGGCCAGCGGCGCGGCGGATGCGGTGCTGACGATGGTGGGGCGTCTGTTCTAGGCTGCCAGACCCATCTAACGCCGCCAGATCCAGGCGAGTGTCGCGAAACGTCCCTGCAGACGCGCCAGCGCCCTGTTCGCCGGGCTGCGCGGCAGCACATGGTCAGAGGCCAGCCGCTCTACCGCCACTTCCGGAGGGCATGGCAGGTCGGCGACGGGGTCGTGGTAGCGCGGATAGGCGATCAGCACGGCATGGAGCAGGGAGACAAGGTCGGGCCGGGCCTGTCTGCGCGCGGGGGTCGGGCCGAGGTCTTCGGTAAGGCCCCAGCCTGCGTAGAATGGCGCGCCCAGGCAGACCACTCGCCGTCCCCTCAGCAGCGCCTCGAAGCCCAGCGACGAGGTCATCGTCCAGATTTCATCCACCGCCTCCAGCGCCGCGATGGCATCGACCTGCTCGAGGATCGCGTCCGCATGAGACAGTACCTCGGCCCGCGACAGGGCACCCGGTCGCAGGCCTGCCTCGACGTCGGGATGGGGCTTGTAGAGGATGGTCGCGCCGGGTCTTGCCTGCCGTGCGGCGCGCAGCAGGGCCAGGTTGTCGGCCACATCCGCCGCGCCCAGCCGGATCGAGGCATCGTCGGCCACCTGCCCGGGAACAAGAATCCGGGGTGTGGCTCCGGGCAGCTCCAACGGTGCCTTGCCCCCAAGATTGTATTTCGACAGTCGACCGGCGCGGATCGACGCCAGCAGGCGTTCGGCGCGGGTGCGGGCGTGATCGGGCAGATGCCCCGAGGCCTCGGCGATCAGCCGCTCCAGCCGACTTTCTGTGGCGGGGTCGTAGTAGATGCCGAGATCGTCGGACACCAGCGAGAGTGGCGGCACCAGCGCTGCCCCCAGCCCGCGCGACCGGATCAGCCCATCCTCGACGCGGCGGAGGGGCACGCCCGCCTTTGCGGCCCTCGACGCAAGCGCTGCATCGGCCGCACCAGCCCATGCGAGAACCGGCTGTCCCCGCCGCCGGGCGAGCGCCACCGCCGCAGCGGGCCTGTCCCGGAACCGCAGCCGCCCGAAGAAGCGCACCAGCCCGGGGCGTTTCCATGCCCGCATGCCCAGGGCGACCGCACCGCGATGATCCTCGCGCCAGGAACGCGCCTCTGCCTCGATCTGGTCCAGCGCTTCTTCGAAGCTGGCGGGCCGGTCGCGGCAGGGGTCGTGCCACAGGGGAGCGAGCAGATAGCCAGCCGCGAACACCTGTTCCGGGGACAGCGGCCTGGCCCCCGCCACCACCCCGGCCCCCGCCACCGCCCCGGCCCCCGCCCCAATGCGGTCTTGGGAAAAGCCCCGCCCCGCCCAGAAGGGCCGACCGAACACCACGGGGGCATGACCTGCGAGGGCGGCCTCGAAGCCCATCAGCGAGGTGACGCAATAGACCGCCCTTGCCCCTGCAAACAGCCGCCACGGAGAGAGCGGCCCGGTGATCAGCCGCACCCGTCCGCCCGCATCGGAAGGCCCGAAATGGCCGGGACGCAGGCCCCGGGCGGTTTCGGGATGGGTCTTGATCAGGACCGGCGCGTCGGGGTGGTCGGCCAGAGCGGCGGCCAGCATCGCGGCAAAGGCCTCTGGTCCCGCACCGCCCCCGGCGATCGAAGCATCACCCCGGGTCTGGTCGATCACCAGGACGTAATCCTCGTCGCCCGGATGCAGGGCCGGATCGGTGGCACTGTATTTCGACAGATGCGCCCATTGCATCCGCGCGATTCCGTCCCGCGCCCGGGAGAGCAGGGTGGGCGCGTCCAGATCGCCGTGATCGAGCAGGAGCGACAGGTCGGAGGGGCGCTCTGTCTCGAAATAGAGGCCCGTGCGGTCGAGGATCAGCCCGATGGGCGGTGCCCCCGCCCGGCCCGGCAATACCGAGCGCAGGAAGCCGTCCTCAAGCCGGAAGAGCGGCACCCCACGCCATCTTGCCACCGCCTCGCCGCGCCATGCATTCCGGGACCGACCCCAGACCGCCACCCCCTCGCCGGGCTTGGGCAGGCCGACGCGCAGTTCGTGGCCGGCTGCTTCGAGGATACGCCGCACCCTCCCCCGCATCAGACCGCCCGCATAGGCGTGCAGCCGCAGGTTCTGGCCCGCCGGGCCGCATTCGGGGAGTGGCGGCACGCTCATGGCGCAGGCGCGGCCCGGAACGCCGCCCGCCTCCGGGTCAGTTCGCGAGTCCCTGGACCGAGCTGACCGTGCCCAGCGAGCCGGTGATCGAGGAAATGGTCTTGTTCCATTGCACGAAGGGCGCCTCGGTCACATAGACGGTGTCGCCGTCGCGGATCACGAAGTCACGGGCGAGAAACATGCCCGTGGGCTCTGTCAGGTCGAGGACATAGACAAAGCGCTGCGTCCCCTCCAGATCGCTGCGCCCCAGCACGCCGTTCGCGATTTCGGCCGGCTCGTCACGGAAGACGAATACGCCTGTCGGGTCCGCAAGGCTGCTGTTCAGCCCGCCCACCAGCGCGATCGCCTCGATTGCACTGATGCGCTGGCGCTCGAACGGCACACGGGTCTGGGAGCCGGTGGCCCCAAGGGCCACGAAGACGCGGGCGTCGCGTTCCACCATGATACGATCGCCCGGGCGCAGGGCGATATCGAGCCTCGGGTCGCTGTAGAGGTCGCGCAGCCAGACCTGGCCGCTGCGATTGCCCCGCATCACCTTGACCAGCGCCACATCCGGCTCGATCACCACACCGCCTGCGCGCGCCAGCATTGTCGCCAATGTCCGGGTCGCGCCCTCGATCGGATAGACGCCCTGTCCACCGACACCGCCCACCACCGTGACCGATGATCCGTCTCCGGCAAGGCGCTGCACGACCACCTGGGGGTCAGGGGTCTGCGCATCGAGAAGCCGGGTGATCGTCTGGCGTAGCTGGTCGGGTGTCTGGCCCGCCGCGCGGACCCGGCCTGCATAGGGCACGAAGATGTTGCCGCTGTCGTCCACCTGGATCTGCTGAAGCTGGCCCGGGGTGCCGCCGGGGCCTGCGATCAGGCCGTCGTCGATGTTCTCGAAGATGGTCAGGCCCAGCACGTCACCTGTGCGGATCACGTCGGACCCGACGCGGCCCGCCCGCATGAAGCTGTCGTCGAAGCCAACGGCAGGGGCGACAGCGGTTGCACGAGTGACGCGGTTGTTTACGGCGACGACGAAGGCGTCGCCCTCGCGCTGAACCGAGCCCGCGAAGATTTCGCGCTTGTTGGGCCCCGATCGCGGCAGCCCGCAGGCTGCAACGAGGGTGACCACAAGCGCTGCCAGGACCGCAAGACGGGCCCCCCTCAGCACCGGGTTTTGCACGGCGAGTTTCCTTACTGCTCGAACTGCCTTTTATATTTTTTTCGAGGATACACCAAAGTGCGCCGCAACGCCAGCCGCTCGCGCAGAAGATGTGCGGATGCGGCCCATCGAGCGCCGATCGGGCCGCGCGTCACCGCAGAACCATCAGGCCGTGCGTCACCGCACGATCATCATGCCGTGCGTCACCGCACGAGGCGCAGATGCACCGGCTGGGGGCTGGGGCCGCCCAGACGTGGCCCGGCCCCCTGGCCGCCTGCGGCGAGAAACAGCGCCTGATACGGGTCGCGGGGCGCAAGCATCATGTCCGGCACGCGCCGCAGCAGCCGGGCCCGCCCGCGGGCCGAATAAAACCCGCCTGTCACCTGGCTGCTGGCCAGAAGGAAGCGACGGTAGGTGCGATAGGCTTCCATGTCGGGCAAGGTCGGGTCGGCAAAGAACTCAGACAGTGGCTGGCGCGAGACCAACTCGGGGTGATCATAGACCGAAGCGCCGAAACTGCGCACGGGAAGGCCGCGCCACAGCGCCTGCTGGGCCGCAGTGGAATTCACCGTGACCGCACTGCGGGCCAGATCCAGCAGCGATGCCAGCTTGCCGCCCCGCACGAAATGAACCCGCGCCGCCACTCCGGCCCGTCGTGCGGCGCGAGTGATCATCGCGGGCAGGGGTTCGCGACCATCCTCCAGCGGATGGGCCTTGAAGACGAGGTGATGGTGGCCGGGCGCACCCTCTGCAAAGGCGTCGATGACATGGTCGACGAAATCCTCCATCCGGGCGAAATGCCCGTTGGCGCGGAATGACGCATCATGGGCCAGCTGCAACAGGACGATATGATAGGGAAAGCTTCCGCCCCTGATCTGGCGGCTGGCGGCAAAGCGCTGGAGCGCGTGCACCGGCAGGGTCACGAGCCTGCGCAGGTACAGCCGGAACTCCCGACCCACGGTGATGTCGCGGTGCGGGCGGTAGCCGCGGTAGCGGCGGTTCCCGACAAGGACCAGCGCATGATAGAGCGCGCCCCAGGCCACATGCTGGCGCAGGTCACCCCAGCGCGCCGGCGCGTCGGGCATGTCGCCCTCTTCCGGGCCCAGCGCCGCGCGCATCTGATCGATGCTCAGCGCCATCAGCGGCGAGTTGCCATTGGTGCCGCCCCGCTCGTAGGTGACCCAATAGGGCCTCAGGTAGCCCTCTTCGAAGACATGGATGCCAAGGCCCTGCGCCCGTGCCTCGGCGACGGCCGCAGCGTGGACGGGGCGCGTGTCGCCATAAAGAACGATGTCGGTGACATGCAACCGAGCGAACAGCCCCCGCAGGGCGTCAGGCCATGCCTCGAGCGGGCCGGTCTGGGGCAGATAACTTTCGCTGTCGGGCCAGAAGGCCGCATCGCCCGCGGTAAAGCCCGCCCGCCAGCAGGTTGCCCCCGCCGTGGAGAGCATCTGCGCCAGCTTGTGAAAATACGGCCCATGGGGGCCCTGGAGGAAGAGGAATACCCGGCCCGCGCCGGGTGTCTGTGCCGCAGCCATTGCCGCTCTCACCCTGTCACCGCCCCCGAATGCGGGGTACACCCGCACCGCCCCCCTGTCACGGAAAATCGCCATGCGCGGGTCAACAGGACGCAGCCCAGTGGGGTCTTTACCTGCGATTCCCGAAACAATCCGCGCGGAACTGCGGGAATTGTGCGCGCCGCGCGCCCTTGCACGGCGTGCCGACCGGCGCTAGCTGTGGGCTTCTTTGCACAGGGGGCGGGTCGTGTTCACCGGAATTGTCACCGATATCGGGCGCATCATCGCGATGGAGCAGAGGGGCGACCTGCGGCTGCGCGTTGCTACCGGCTATCGCGCGGCAGGCATTGCCATCGGCGCCTCGATCGCCTGCGATGGCGTCTGCCTGACGGTGGTGGACCGCGGCCCGGGCGAGGGGGGCGGCCCCGACTGGTTCGAGGTGGAGGTCTCGGCGGAGTCGGTGGCGTGCACCGCCATCGGGCGGCACTGGCGCGAGGGGGTGCGGATCAATCTGGAACGCGCGCTGAAGGTCGGCGACGAGCTGGGCGGGCATATCGTCTCGGGCCATGTGGATGGCGTGGCCGAAGTGATCGACCTGCGCGACGAGGGCGACAGCACGCGCCTGCGGTTCCGCGCTCCCGAAGATCTGGCCCGCTTCATCGCGCCAAAGGGATCGATCGCGCTCAATGGCACCTCTCTGACAGTGAACGAGGTCGAGGGGCGCGACTTCGGCGTGAACCTGATCCCGCATACCAAGTCGGTCACCACCTGGGGCGAGACGCGGACAGGCGATCTGGTGAACCTCGAGATCGACACCCTCGCCCGCTATGTGTCACGTCTGAAGGAATGGCAGGGGGGGTGAGGTTTCATATGCGCAGGAGGCGCGATCCGAACCAGCCCCGGATCGACTGAACGTCCAGCCGCCCCTCGGCAACGTTGACGACCATGTTGTCAATCCGCTCGGATCGTGGAACCAAAAGGATGTAGCCGCTGCGCTCGATCATGAGATTGGTCACGATCAGGGCAGTCCGCTTGTTCGCATCAACAAAGCCATGATTCCGGACAAGAGATTCAAGAAGGGCCGCTGCCTTGGCGTCAATTGTTCGATAGTACCCGGAATAAGGGCGACCGATCGCAGACAGGATCACGTCGCGGCTTATCACACCACGCCGCCCTCCGCCGTAACTCAGTGCCGTTTCATGCGCGTCGATGACGTCTTGCAGCGTGACCCGGTAATGACGGCTCATCGCTCGGCCAGCCGCCGCAATGCATCGGCATTCGCTTCGGAAAAGCGCCGGATGACCTCTCGTGATCTGGAATGCACCCCAAGCCAGTCGGCCACAAGAAAGCGCATGACCTCCGCAATGTCATGATCGACCGACATCAACGCGTCACGACGCGACCTGGAGGTTTCACGGCCGTGATCAAGGCTGGTAGCGACGGTTGCAGACAGCGTCTTCAACGCCGCTTCGAATGCTTCGTGACGGTCTGGCTGCCTCGTGGCAACTTCTGGCGCAGGTCCGAGAACGAACGCGGCCCGGAACAGCAGGGTGGACGCCTCTGCCTCGGCCCTCAGCGCAGCCTGCGCGACGGGCGGAAGGTCGCGACCGGCGAAGTCCTTGACCAGCGTCCGGACCGCCGCCGCCGCACGTCGTGCCAGTGCCGGTCCGGTGTCGTCCCGTCCCATCGTGACGCCCTCACTGATCCAGGAAACTCCGCAGCTTCCGTGACCGGCTCGGATGCTTCAGCTTGCGCAGCGCCTTGGCCTCGATCTGGCGGATGCGTTCGCGGGTGACGCTGAACTGCTGGCCGACTTCCTCCAGCGTGTGGTCGGTGTTCATCCCGATGCCGAAGCGCATGCGCAGCACCCGCTCCTCGCGCGGGGTGAGGGAGGCGAGAACGCGGGTCGTGGTTTCCTTCAGGTTCTCCTGAATGGCGCTGTCCAGCGGCAGCACCGCGTTCTTGTCCTCGATGAAATCGCCGAGCTGGCTGTCTTCCTCGTCGCCGATGGGGGTTTCGAGGGAAATCGGCTCCTTGGCGATCTTCATCACCTTGCGGACCTTTTCCAGCGGCATCTGCAGCTTGTCGGCCAGCTCCTCGGGGGTCGGCTCGCGGCCGATCTCGTGCAGCATCTGGCGCGAGGTGCGCACCAGCTTGTTGATCGTCTCGATCATATGTACGGGAATGCGGATTGTGCGGGCCTGATCGGCGATGGAGCGCGTGATCGCCTGCCGGATCCACCAGGTGGCATAGGTCGAGAACTTGTAGCCGCGGCGGTATTCGAACTTGTCCACGGCCTTCATCAGGCCGATGTTGCCTTCCTGGATCAGGTCGAGGAACTGCAGCCCGCGGTTGGTGTATTTCTTGGCGATCGAGATCACGAGGCGAAGGTTGGCCTCCACCATCTCCTTCTTGGCCTGCCGGGCTTCCTTCTCGCCCTTCTGCACCTGGTTGACGATGCGGCGGAACTCTTCGATGTCGAGTCCAAGGTACTGGCCGATCTGCGCCATTTCGGTGCGCAGGTCCTCGATCTGGGCGCGCGAGCGTTCCACAAGGACAGCCCAGCCGCGGCCGGGCCGGGCCACCATCCGGTCCATCCAGGTGGGGTCGAGCTCGGAGCCGCGATAGGCCTCGATGAACTCGCGCCGGTTGATCCGTGCCTGATCGGCCAGCTTTACCATGGCGCTGTCGATGGACATGATCTTGCGGTTGATCCCGTAGATCTGGTCGATCAGCGCCTCGATCCGGTTGTTGTGCAGCTGCAGCGAATTGACCAGTTCGACGATTTCGGAACGCAATGCCTGATAGGCCCGCTCCTGAGTCTGGGAAAAGGCACCGCCCTCACCCAGAGTGGCCAGCATGCGCGTGTCCTGCATCTCGGAGAGCTGGGCGAAGTCGCGCGCGATCGTGTCGAGGGTTTCCAGCACCCGGGGCTTGAGTGCCGCTTCCATCGCCGCGAGCGACATGTTGGACGCGTCGTCCTCGTCCTCGTCGTCCTCGCGCTGGATGGGGTTGCCGTCTGCATCCAGCTCGGTGTCCTGGCCGCCGCCGCGTGATGCCGCCTGGGGCTGGCCGCCCGGGGTGGGTGCAACCACCGGCTCGGCATCGTCCTCCTCTTCGGCGCCACGCCCGAAGGTCGCCTCCAGGTCGATGACGTCGCGCAGCAGGATGTCCTCGCTCAGCAGCTCGTCACGCCAGATCGTGATCGCCTGAAAGGTCAGCGGGCTTTCGCAAAGGCCCGCGATCATCGTGTTTCGACCGGCCTCTATCCGCTTGGCGATGGCGATCTCGCCCTCGCGCGACAGCAGCTCCACTGAACCCATCTCGCGCAGATACATGCGCACCGGGTCGTCGGTCCGGTCCAGCGGTTCCGAGGTTGTCGTCGAGACCGCGACTTCGCGGCTTTCAGAAAGCTCGGGCACCGACGCAGAGGCGTCTTCCTCGGCTTCCTCGTTCTCGATGATGTTGATGCCCATCTCCGAGAGCATCGACATCACGTCCTCGATCTGCTCCGACGAGACCTGTTCGGGCGGAAGCGCCTTGTTCAGCTCGTCATAGGTGATGTAGCCGCGCGTCTTGGCCTCGGCGATCATCCGCTTGACCGATGCCTGGCTGACGTCGCTCATCGCCTCTTCGCGCTCGTCGGTGTCGTCCTGCTCGGCGCTTTCGGTGTCTTTGGCGGCCATGCATCACTCCCTGTGCTTGTGTGGGGGGCCGGGCTGGGCCCGTGCGCCCGCTGCGGTCGCGCTCTGATTCGGGTGCGAATCGGTGATTCGCGAAAAAGGTCGTAGCCGTATCTAACCTATTTCGTGTGGGAGCCTAAAGACGTCGTCCGCGTGCCCTGTCATAGCTGATGCTTCCCACAAGATCGTCGAAGTTTCCCTTCTCCTGACGGTTGAGCTGAAGTCCGTTGGGCGCGGTGGTATAGTCTGCCCCTTCTTCGGCAAAGCTGCCGCGCGCGGCGCGCTCGCGGCTTTCCACTGCCCGCCCCAGACGCCATGTGATCCGCTCGTCGGCGCCGGTTCGGAAATCCTCCATCGCTTCCTCGAGTTCGGCGCGCGCAGCGCGGCCTGCGTTCAGCTTGGCCAGCTCCTCACCCAGGCCGAGGGCCGCCCGCGCGAGATCGCCGGGCGCGCGCAGCGCGGGGCTGTTGCGCACATGGCCCAATCGCAGCAGGGCCCCCAGCGGGTCGCCGCCCAGCCTGTCTTCCAGCGCCCTCATCAGGGTGGGGCCGTCATGACCCGGGCTTGCCCGCAATTCGGCAAGAACCGCTTCCAGAAGCCGGGATGCCTCCGGGTCGGAGAGGGTCAGCCCCTCCAGCTCGGCCTCGAAACGGGCGACCACCGGCGGGGTGGTGACGCAGATCGCCACGATCACCGCCTCTCGCAGGCGCTCCTCGTGCCGGGCGCTTGCGGCGGCTGCGGCCGCCATCGCCAGTGCCGAGCCCCGGGCGCTGTCGCTGGCAGGACCGGGGGCGGGGGCCCAGCCGGGGTTGCCGCCGCCAGTCCGGTCGCGGAACCCCGTGCGCGTGCCATTGCCGTTGCGCCCGCCAAAGCCCTGCCGGCGCATCCCGGAACCGAACAGGTCGGCCCTGAACTCCCGAAGGGCCGCGCGCGTATGCTCCCGGATCGAGGGGTCGCCGATCGTTGCCACGAGCTTGCGCAGGCGTGCATCCAGCGCCGCGCGCCGCTCCGGGCTGTCAAAGACCTGCCCTTCGGTCTCGCGCTTCCACAGCAGGTCCACCATGGGGCGCGCGCCGTCCAGCACGGCTGCCATCGCCCCGGCCCCGGCGGCGCGGATCAGGTCGTCCGGATCCTGTCCTGCGGGCAGCAACGCAAAGCGCAGCCCCTGTCCGGCCTCGATCAGCGGCAGTGCAAGGTCGATCAGCCGATGCGCGGCGCGCAGGCCCGCCGTATCGCCGTCCAGCGCGATAACCGGTTCGGGCGAGATGCGCCACAACATGCGCAGCTGTGTTTCCGTGATCGCGGTTCCAAGCGGCGCGACCGCAGCCTCGAATCCCGCCTCCGACAGTGCGATGACATCCATGTAGCCCTCGGACACCACAAGGGTCTGCCCCCCCCCGGCCGCCGCGCGAGCGGGCGCGATATTGTACAGGCTGCGCCCCTTGTCGAACAGCGCCGTCTGGGGCGAGTTGAGGTATTTGGCCTGGGCATCGGACGACATCGCCCGCCCGCCAAACCCGATGCAGCGCCCGCGTCCGTCGCGGATGGGAAAGACGATGCGATCACGCATCCGCTCGTAGACCGAGCCGCCCGCTTCGGGCCGCGCCGCAAGCCCGGCCGCGATGATCGCCTCCTCGTCGAGGCCGCGCCCGCGCAGATGGGCCAGCAGCGGCGCGCCGCCCCCCGGGGCATAGCCAAGGCCGAACCGCTCCCAGCATTCGGGGCCGCGGCCCCGCCCTTCCAGATAGGATCGTGCCGCAGCACCCGCCGCGCCGCGCAGGGCACGGGCATAGAAGCGCGCGGCTTCCTCCAGCACCTCGGAGAGGCCGCGCCCGGCCTCGTCGCGGGCCCGCGCCGCCGGGTCGCGGGCCGGCATCGGCATCCCGGCCTCCCGCGCAAGCACCTCCACCGCCTCGAGAAAGCTCATGTTTTCGCTCTCGCGCAGAAAGGTCAGGGCATCACCCTTCGCATGGCAGCCAAAGCAGTAGTAGAAGCCCTTGCGGTCATCGACATGAAAGCTCGCGGTCTTTTCCTGATGAAACGGACATGGCGCCCAGAAATCGCCCTTGGCGGTATTGGTCTTGCGCATGTCCCACGACACCTTGCGCGCCACTACCTGCGCCAGCGAGGTGCGACCGCGAAGCTCGTCGAGAAAACCGGTTGGCAAGGACATCCCGGCAATATCGGGTGCGTCCACGTCCGAGACAAGAGGCAAGCGCCGCCCGCGTGGTCCTGATCCGGCGCGGCAGGTACGGCCCGCATGCGGCCCCGGGGGGCCGCTCAGGGGGCGGGTCTGATCTCGATCTGCTGGAGCAGCGTCCCGCTGGCGGCGTCGAAGATCACGATCTGCTGTGCGTCGGCCACCGCGAACCAGTCCGGCCCTCTGGTAAAGACCTGCGCCTCCATGCCCGACGGAAGCGTGACCGCCTCGGGCAGGGCAAGGGCGTTCTGTCCACCGGGTCCCGGAAAACGCAGCACCACAACCGCGACGATGGTGACAATCCCTGCGATCATGGTAAGCGTCAGCGCCGTCACGAGGCGGCGCAGGAAGACCAGTTGCGCAATCTCCCTGCCGCTGTCCTGCGTGCCGTCCCGCTGCCCGCCCGCGCCTTCTGGAGCCGTCATGCCCGCACCTCCGACTTCCTCGCTTGCGGTCGTGATGCCCGAAGACCCCCCGCGTCGCCTAGATAAGGCGCTGGCGCTTGCGCTGCCAGAGGAAGCCGAGATCAGCCGCACCCGCATCGCCCGCCTGATCGAGGCGGGTGCCGTGGCGCGTCTGGGGCCTCTGGGGCGCGAGGTGGTGACCAGCCTCAAGGCCCCTGTCGCGGCGGGCGAGGTCTGGGAGATCATCCTGCCCGAGCCAGAGGCCGCCGTGGCGCTGCCAGAGGCGATCCCGCTGGACATCATCCACGAGGATGACGCGCTTGTCGTCGTGAACAAGCCCGCGGGCATGGTCGTGCACCCCGCGCCGGGGGCGTCCAGCGGCACGCTTGTGAATGCGCTGCTGCATCATTGCGGCGACAGCCTTTCGGGGGTGGGCGGGGTGCGCAGGCCCGGCATCGTGCACCGGATCGACAAGGACACGACCGGCCTTCTGGTCGTGGCCAAGACCGATGCGGCGCATCAGGCCCTTGCCGTGCAATTCGCGCGACACAGCGTCGAGCGCGAATACCGCGCGGTCGTGCACGGACTGCCCGACAGGGCCGAGCCGCGGCTGGCGGGTCTGGCGGGGGTCGGGTTCGAGCCCGGGGGCGTGGTGCGAATCGCCCTGCCGCTGGGCCGCCACCGGACCGACCGGCAGCGCATGGCGGTGACCCCGGGACGCGGGCGGCATGCCGTCACGCGCTTTCGTGTGGTGGAGGGGCTGGGAGAGGGCGGGCGGGCGGCAGCATTGCTCGAATGTCGGCTGGAGACGGGCCGGACGCATCAGATCCGGGTCCACCTTGCCCATGTCGGCCATCCCCTGCTGGGCGATCCGGTCTATGGGAGCGGTCGGCGCGGTGCCGGTCGCGGGCTGGCCCCCGAGGCGGCCGCCGTCGTGACGGCGTTTCGCCGGCAGGCGCTCCATGCCGCGACCCTTGGCTTCGAGCATCCTGACGACAGCCGGCCCATGCGCTTTGTCGCGCCATTGCCGGACGACATGGCAGGGCTGGTCGCAGCGCTGCGTGGCGGAGGGCCGATACGGGCGTGATCACGCCTATGTCAAGGTGCTGTCATTGAAACATGACACCCGATTCTTTACTGTTTGCGTAAGGTTTTGCGTGAGCATGCCCTGCGGCCCTGCCACCGGGGCATGTGGCGCGGAAACGAAAGTGAGGCGAGGGCCGCCCCGCAGAGGGTGGCGCGACAGGAAGGACAGGCAACATGAGCAACTACGCCAATCTGCCGGCTCCCTCCCCGGAACAGGGGCTGAACCGCTATCTTCAGGAGATCCGGCGCTTTCCCATGCTCGAGCAGCATGAGGAATACATGCTGGCCAAGCGCTGGGTGGACCATCAGGATACCGAGGCGGCCCATCGCCTCGTGACCAGTCACCTGCGCCTCGCCGCCAAGATCGCCATGGGCTATCGCGGCTATGGACTGCCCACCGCCGAGGTCATCTCCGAGGCCAATGTCGGACTGATGCAGGCGGTCAAGCGGTTCGATCCAGAGCGCGGCTTTCGCCTTGCGACCTACGCCATGTGGTGGATCCGCGCCTCGATTCAGGAATACATCCTGCGCTCGTGGTCGCTGGTAAAGCTCGGCACCACCAGCGCCCAGAAAAAGCTGTTCTTCAACCTGCGCAAGGCAAAAGCCCGCATCGGCGCGCTGGAGGAGGGGGACCTGCGCCCCGAAAACGTGGCACGCATCGCCCATGACCTCAATGTCACCGAGGAGGAGGTCATCTCGATGAACCGCCGCCTCTCGGGTTCGGATGCCTCGCTCAATGCCCAGATCGGCTCGGATGGCGACGGCTCCACCGAATGGCAGGACTGGCTGGAGGACGACAGCGCCGATCAGGCCGGCGAATATGCCGAGCGCGACGAACTGCAGGCCCGCCAGGCGCTTCTGGAACAGGCGATGGATGTGCTGAACGAGCGAGAGCGCGACATTCTGGTGCAGCGCAAGCTGCAGGACACGCCCACCACTCTGGAAGAGCTTTCCGGCCAATACGGCGTGAGCCGCGAGCGGATCCGGCAGATCGAGGTGCGCGCTTTCGAAAAGCTTCAGGAGCGGATGCGGGAACTTGCGCGGGACAGCGGCCTGATGCCCGCCGCCTGACCCGGCGTCGCCCCGCTCCGGGGCCCGCTCTCAACCCGCTCGCGGGCGCACCCGGTTCACGTGACCCATCTTGCGCCCCGGGCGGGCCTCGCCCTTGCCATAGAGGTGCAGTCGCGCGGTGGGGTCGGCGGCCAGCGCGGCCCATGTCTCGACATCACCGCCCAGCAGGTTGGTCATCTCCACATCCGCGTGGCGCGCCCCGTCGCCCAGCGGCCAGCCGCAGATCGCGCGCAGGTGTTGCTCGAACTGGTCCACAGCACAGCCGGCCTCTGTCCAGTGGCCGGAATTGTGCACGCGAGGTGCAATCTCGTTGACCACAAGGCCCGACTGCGTGACGAACAGCTCCACCCCCATGACACCGACATAGTCGAGCGCGCCAAGGATGCGCCCGGCCAGCAGCACCGCATCGGTCTGCACGCTCCGGGGCAGGGGGGCCGGCACCTGCGTGCGGTGCAGGATGCCGCCCCGATGCTCATTCAATCCCGGATCGAAACAGGCAACTTCGCCCGACAATCCCCGGGCTGCGATCACCGATATCTCGGCGCTGAAGTTCACGACCCCCTCGAGGATGCAGGATGTCTGTCCCATCCCGGACAGCGCCGCGCCAAGTGCCGCAAGATCATCTATGCGGGCCTGCCCCTTGCCGTCATAGCCCATGCGCCGGGTCTTGAGGATCGAGGGCAGGCCGGTCGCGGCGATCGCCGCGGCCTCTGAGCCGGGCGCGATCTCGGCAAAGGGCGCAGTCGCAAGGCCGATGCCCGCCAGAAAGCGCTTTTCCGCCAACCGGTCCTGACTTGCCTCCAGCGCCCGGGCCGAGGGCCGCACCGGCACCTGCGCCGACAGGCGTTCGACCATCGCAAGGGGGATGTTCTCGAATTCATAGGTGATCACATCGACCGCCGAAGCGAACCGACCGAGCGCCTCGGCGTCATCCCAGTCCGCGACGGTGGTGGCCCCGGCCAGCGCATGGGCGGGGGCCCGCGGGTCGGGGTCGTAGACATGCGCGACAAGGCCCATGCGAGCGGCGGCCATGGCCAGCATCCGCCCCAGTTGCCCGCCGCCCAGGATGCCCACCCGCGCGCCGGGAGACAGGGGTTCGGGCGGGCTACTCATCGACCGGAACCTCACCGACACCCGCCGAGAGCGCCGCGCGCCACTGGGCCAGCCGCGCGGCCAGCGCGCCATCCGACAGCGCCAGGATCTGGGCCGCCATCAGCGCCGCATTCGCTGCACCCGAAGCCCCGATCGCCATTGTGGCCACCGGATAGCCCCGGGGCATCTGCACGATGGAATAGAGGCTGTCGACGCCCGAAAGCGCGCGGCTTTGCACCGGCACGCCGATCACCGGCAGCAGGGTCTTGGAGGCCACCATCCCGGGCAGGTGGGCCGCGCCGCCCGCGCCTGCGACGATCACCCGCAGCCCGCGCTCCGCGGCCCCGTTGGCATAATCCCACAGCCGGTCGGGCGTGCGATGGGCCGAGACGATCCGCGTCTCGAAGGCGATGTCCAGCGCGGCCAGCAATTCGGTGGCCTCGCGCATCGTGGGCCAGTCGGACTGGCTGCCCATGATCACGCCCACATCGATGCGGCTCATGGCGCGTCTCCTCTGGTTTCAGGCGATGATGTCGGGGGTGAGTTCATCCTCGATCCGGGAGATCCGGTCCTTGAGCAGCAGCTTCTGCTTCTTCAGGCGGCGCAGTGTCAGCGGATCGGCACGCCCCGCCTCATCCAGCGCCGCGATGGCGGCGTCAAGGTCCCTGTGCTCGCGCCGCATCACCTCGAGCTTCACGCGCAGCACGTCCTCGTGGCTCATGGTGGGCGGTTCGGTCATTCGGGCACTCGGGTCGCTCGGCGCCCCTGCGGCGCGGTGACGGTGCTTCCTCATACAGCCCATGCCGGGCCGGGGAAAGGATTTGTCGCGCGGCATGGAGGCACTTGCGGGATGGTGCCTGCGCGCCCATATTTTCAGCGGGTCGCCGAAACGGGGCCCCGCGAGGTCGCTTGAAACAAGGACTGGAACGATGACCAAGATGTCGCTGGGAACGCATCCCTTTCTGCTCGGCTTTGAACAGCTGGAGCGTCTGGTGGAACGGACTGCCAAGGCTGGAAACGACGGCTATCCGCCTTACAACATCGAGCAATGCGGGGATAACGCCTATCGCATCACGCTTGCGCTGGCCGGGTTCTCGGAGGGCGATCTGTCGATCACGCTGGAGGATCGGCAACTCGTGATCCGCGGACGTCAGGTCGACGATACCGAGGAGCGGGTGTTCCTGCACAGAGGCATCGCCGCACGCCAGTTCCAGAGGAGCTTCGTTCTGGCCGAAGGGGTGGAGGTCGCCGGGGCCACCATGGAGAACGGGCTTCTGCATGTCGATCTGCGCCGTCAGGTGCCCGATACCATCGTCCAGACCATCCGCATCGAGCGCAAGTAAGGGGGACAGAATGGACCAGAGATTCGAAATCGACCTCGGCGACAAGGAGCGCATCGTCTATGTGCGCCCCGTGTTGGTAAAGGACCTGCCTCAGGAATTGCGCGGGCAACTGGGTGGGGTGGAGACGATCTATTCCGTCCACAGCCCCGACGGACAGCGGATTGCCCTGGTGCGCGACCGCAACATGGCGTTCGTTCTGGCCCGCCAGAACGATCTGGCCCCCGTCAGCGCCCACTGAGCGCCGAAAGCCTTGCAGAGCGCGTGGGGGGCGCGTCGCCGCGCCCTCCCTTGTCTCGGGCGCGGGCCCCGGTCAGAACCGCAGGCTGTAGCTCACACGCGCGCCCAGGTCGCGCGTGCCAGCGCCCACGCTTCCGCTGTCGAGGTCAAGGCGCAATGCGCCGTTGCCCGCCTGCGCCGAAAAGCCTGCGCCAAGGCGCGGCATCAGGCGGTTGGTGCGGGTTCCCAGGCCGTCGTCAAAGGCGATGTATTCGGCAGCCAGGCTGACATAGGGGCGCATTCCGCCGGTCTCGGCCAGTTCCACACGTCCGCCCAGAGAGGTGGTCAGGCCGCGCACGGTCTTTGCCGGGGCGGCAGCACCTCCGAAGACATGGGCGGGGTGACGCTCTTGAAAGGCGGTGAGGCTGGCGAAGGGCGACACGTCCAGCCCTGCCAGCTGCGTGGTCCCGCTCAGACGCAGGGCGCCCATGGTGCGGTCGGTGGAATAGGCCGGGCCCCCTGCACTGATCCGAGGGCGTCCATAGGTCAGGTAGCCCTCCAGCGTGAGCCCGCCGAATTGCGCGCCGAAATAGGGGCCCGCGGCAACCGAGGTGACATTTGTGCCGACGCCGGTCAGCGTTCCGTTGGCCGCAGCAACCGAGGCCAGCAGACCGGCGACGGCGTTGGGGCCGATCGCCATGTCCGCACCCAGCGTCAGGGTCGCAGCACTTCCCGAGAATCGCCCCTCGAACGCACGGGCGTCGAGCGAGATGAAAGCCGCAAGCGGGCTGTCACCCCCGTGGCCGCGCGTGGAGAGGAAGATGCCCCGTGTCGCAATCCCGCCGCCCGAAAAGCGTGTCTGGATCGCAGCCCCCACCGCATCGGCGATGCCGGCCCCCTGGGCCGCGCCCACCGCCACGCTCACGTCCGAGGTGGCCGCCGTTCCGCCGCCTGCGGGCGGTGCGCTGGAGCGTCCGCAGGTGAGGGTCAGCGTCGCCGGGGTGGGCGACGAGTTGGAGAAATTGAACGTCTGCAGACCGTCACTGGTCGCAGTGAAGCTCTGGCCTTCGCAGGTATCCGAGCAGCCGAAGGTCGTGGAGGAAATGCTGGGCGTGGCCCCCGACAGCGTCACGGTGTCTCCTGCCACCAGCGACAACGTCGTGGACCCGGCGCCGTTCGAGACGAACCCCGCCACGTTCATCGTCCCCGTGACACTGACGTTTGTCGACACGCCTGGCCCGCAGCTGAGCGCGATCGCCTAAGCGGTTGCAGTTGAAACAAGAAGGACGGTGCCGCTGGCGAGGGCCGTGATGACGTGGCGCATGGGCTGACCTTTCGGCAATGCGCGGTTGATCCCCGAAACGGGGTTCTGACCGGCAGCATAATGCAGGATGATTGCGCCGCTACGGCACAACCTGTTGTGGGAGGGCTGATTTATCAGCCCTCGCGCCGGCAATCCAAGCACAACCTGTGCGTGTCTCGAGTGACCTGACGTAACGTCACCCGGCGATGAGGCCAAGCTGCTCCAGCTTGAGAATGACCTGCTGGGCGCAGTAATCCACGTCCAGCCCCTCGGTGTCGAGGCGTAGCTCTGGCGTCTCGGGCGCCTCGTAGGGGTCGGAGATCCCGGTGAATTCCTTGATCTTGCCCTCGCGCGCCAGCTTGTAGAGGCCCTTGCGGTCGCGGCGTTCGCATTCCTCGATCGGGGTTGCCACATGCACCTCGATGAAGGCGCCAAAGGCCTCGACCATTTCGCGGACGGCACGGCGCGTGGCCGTATAGGGTGCGATCGGCGCGCAGATGGCGATGCCGCCGTTCTTGGTGATCTCGGACGCGACATAGCCGATGCGGCGGATGTTGATGTCGCGATGCTCCTTGGAAAAGCCCAGCTCCGACGACAGGTGCTTGCGCACCACGTCGCCATCCAGCAGCGTGACCGGACGTCCGCCCATCTCCATCAGCTTGACCATCAGCGCATTGGCGATGGTGGACTTGCCCGACCCGGAGAGGCCGGTGAAGAACACCGTAAAGCCCTGCTGCGCCCGGGGCGGCGAGGTGCGGCGCAATTCCTTGACGACCTCGGGAAAGGAGAACCATTCCGGGATCTCCAGCCCTTCGCGCAGGCGGCGGCGCAATTCCGTGCCCGAGATGTCGAGGATCGTCATCCCCTCCTCGACCTCGTCGCGGGGCTCGTACTGGGCACGCTCCTGCACATAGACCATCTGCTTGAAGTCGACCATCTCGATGCCGATTTCGGCCTGATGCGTGCGGAACAGCTCCTGCGCGGCATAGGGGTCGTAGAAGTCGGTGCCCGCGCTGTTCTTGCCCGGTCCGGCATGGTCGCGGCCAACGATCATGTGGGTGCAGCCATGGTTGCGGCGGATCAGCCCGTGCCAGACCGCCTCGCGGGGGCCGGCCATGCGCATCGCCAGGTTGAGCAGCGACAGATGCGTTGTGGCGGCGGGGTACTTGTCCAGCACCGCCTCATAGCAGCGCACCCGGGTGAAATGATCCACGTCGCCGGGCTTGGTCATGCCCACGACCGGGTGGATCAGCAGGTTGGCCTGGGCCTCGCGCGCGGCGCGGAAAGTCAGCTCCTGATGCGCGCGGTGCAGCGGGTTGCGGGTCTGGAAGGCCACGACGCGCCGCCAGCCCATCTTGCGGAAATAGGCCCGCAATTCGTTCGGCGTGTCGCGCCGGGCGCGGAAGTCGTAGTGAACGGGCGCCTGGATGCCGGTCACCGGTCCGCCCAGATAGACCGGGCCCGCGACGTTGTGCAGGTAGTTCACCGCCGGATGTGCCAGATCGTCGGCACCAAAGACATGCTCTGCCTCGCGGGCCTTGTTCGGCACCCATTTGTCGGTCACCGACAGGATGGCAAGGATCACGCCCTCGGCGTCGCGCAGGGCCACGTCCTGCCCCGGCTCGATGCTGGCGGCGAATTTCTCGCTCACATCCAGCGTCACGGGCATCGGCCACAGGCCACCGTCGGACAGGCGCATGTTCTCGACCACGCCGTCATAATCGGTCTCTGTCATGAAGCCCTTGAGCGGGTGAAAGCCGCCGTTCATCAGCAGCTCGAGGTCGCAGACCTGCCGCGCTGTCAGGTCCCAGGAGGGGAGTTCGCCTGCCTCGACCTTGAGTTTCTGGGCCGAGTCGTAGGACACGAAAAGTTCGGGGACGGGGGCAAGGATGGGGGCGGTCATCTTGGAATCAATCTTTCTTCATTCAGCGGCAGCAGCCTGCTCGGCGTCACTGGCGGCAAGGAATTTCTCGGCATCGAGGGCCGCCATACAGCCCATGCCGGCGCTGGTGACTGCCTGTCGATAGATGTGGTCGGTCAGGTCTCCGGCGGCGAAGACGCCGGGAACCGAGGTGGCAGTGCTGCCAGGTTCCGTGACGACATAGCCGCCCATGCGGGTCTCAAGCTGGCCCTGGACCAGCTCCGAGGCGGGGCTGTGGCCGATGGCGACAAAGACGCCCTTGCAGGGCACTTCGCTGGTCTCTCCGTTGCGCACGTCGCGCAGGCGCACGCCGGTGACCCCCGGCGGGTCGCTATCGCCCAGCACCTCGTCGAGAACCTCGTGCCAGCGCACCTCCACCTTGGGATGGGCGAACAGCCGGTTCTGCAGGATCTTCTCGGCGCGGAGGCTGTCGCGGCGATGCACCAGCGTGACCTTGGAGGCGAAGTTGGTCAGGAACAGCGCCTCCTCCACGGCCGCGTTGCCACCACCGATCACCACCACCTCCTGGCCGCGATAGAAAAAGCCGTCGCATGTGGCGCAGGCCGAGACGCCAAAGCCCTTGAACCGCTCCTCCGAGGGCAGCCCCAGCCATTTCGCCTGTGCCCCTGTTGCGAGGATCAGCGCATCCGCCGTGTAGGTGGTGCCGGTCTCCCCCTCGGCCACGAAGGGGCGGCGGGACAGATCCAGCCGCGAGATGTGATCGGAGATGATCTCCGCCCCCATGGCGCGGGCATGGGATTCCATCCGCACCATCAGGTCCGGGCCCTGTACCTCGGTGTCTCCGGGCCAGTTCTCCACCTCGGTGGTGATTGTCAGCTGTCCGCCGGGCTGGATCCCCTGAATCAGGATCGGCTCAAGCATGGCCCGGGCACCGTACACTGCTGCCGTATAGCCGGCAGGCCCCGAACCGATGATCAGCAGGCGGGTGTGGCGCTTGTCTGCCATGGTGGTCTCCGCATTTTGCGTTGCACCTATATGCCGATGCGCCGCAGAGCGAAAGAGGCAGCGACATCGCGCGCAGCCGCCGGGTTTTTCGGCATTCTTGCGCACGATCCTTGCGCTGTTGCGAAATAAAGTTGCGGTTTGCCCCCTGCTGCGGATAACAGAGCGACAACACGCGACAGGAGGCCAACATGCCCGGGGCGAAGCTCGACCCGATCGACCGCAAGATCCTCGCCGAGCTGCAGGCCGACGGGCGCATGACCAATGTGGAGCTTGCAAGCCGCGTTGGCATATCCGCGCCGCCCTGCCTGCGCCGGGTGCGCGCGCTGGAAGAGGCCGGACTGATCCGCGGCTATCACGCCCGGGTCGATAGCCGATCCCTCGGGTTTGAGGTGCAGGTCTTTGCCATGGTCGGGCTGCACAGCCAGGCAGAGGTCGACCTGTCCGCCTTCGAGTCCCGTTGCCGCGCATGGCCGCTGGTGCGGGAGTGCCACATGCTCAACGGAGAGATCGATTTCATCCTGAAATGCGTGGCCCCTGACCTGTCCACCTTCCAGACCTTTCTGACCGAGCAGCTGACCTCTGCCGAGAACGTGGCCTCGGTCAAGACGAGCCTCGTGATCCGCTGCGCCAAGGAAGAGCCCGGGGTTCCCTTCGACGTGCTGGAGGACCGCCTCGCCCGGATAAACTGAGCCGCGCACCAGCGCCCTGCCTGCAAGCGCGAGGGCCTAGTGCGGATCGGACAGGCGCGGGCGTGACAGAGGGCCCAGCCGATAGACCTCGCCGTCAAGATGGGGGAACAGGCGGCCCAGCGCGACGCGTGCCTCCTCTCCCATCAGCGCAAGCTGATCGAGGCCGGGATGAAAGCTCTCGGTCAGCAGGCGGCCCGCGCGCAGCACTTCATGGCTGTCACAGGCCAGCGCAAAGAACTCCAATTCCGCGCCCGCGCTGATCTCGATGACGCCGATGCCATCGATCATGCGCGTGACCGGCAACAGCGCCCCGGCCACGCCGGTCAGAGCACGGCTGGTGCCGTCGCCCCGGATCAGGCGGAAACCGGACCCGACGACCATGTCATGGCTGGGTTGGTCGGGGCCGAAGGCCTCGGCCCTTATGCGGACGAATCGCACGCCGGCACCATGGGCCAGGGCCCCGGGCCGTGTCCGCGCGATCCAGCGCAGCGGGCGCGGGCCGTTGTCGTGAGTGGCGAGAGCCATGCCGGGGTGCAGGTCCTCAACCGCGACGGCGCCCGAGACGGTTTCGATCAGCGTGCCCCGGGCGATGAGGCATACCAGCCCGGCCAGGTCCAGATCGAGGGGCAGCGCAAAGGTCGCGGCCTTCGGCGGCGCGGCCTGAGCGTGGGGGGGTGCCCAGGCGACTTCCACCTCCAGCGCCGGACTTGGGGCGGGGGTCCGCCGCCGCGCGGGGGCCGGTCCGGCAAGGTCCGACAGATCCGGAGAGAAGCTGCCCCGGGCGATCAGGTCGAGGGCGGCCGGGGCGACCCTGTGGCCACGGCTCCTCCGGCGAAGGGG
Source organism: Paracoccaceae bacterium (assembly GCA_020832725.1). GTDB lineage: Bacteria > Pseudomonadota > Alphaproteobacteria > Rhodobacterales > Rhodobacteraceae > JAFIEC01. The sequence goes on from JAFIEC010000302.1 coordinate 28,099, forward strand.
GTGGGGCATGCGAAAACCTCGAACATTCGAGCCGCGGAGCCCGGCCGCGCCCACCCCTGCGGCCCGCCCACATGTGGCGATGCCGGGACGATGGCCGGGCCTGATCCGCCTGTCAAATGATCTTGGCCAAGGTTTACTGCGCGCGATCAATGGCTTGGATGAGGGTCGGATTGTCGCCCCGATCATGGCGAGGCTGCGGAGGAAGCATGGCGAAATCGGGGCAACGCATCCGGATCGCGCGTATCGTCGCGTGATCCGGATCAAGCGATTCGCGCCTCAGCCCGGGGGGCCATCCAGCAGGAGGGGGGTGGGGAGCTCGCGCCCTAGGGGCTCTGCCCCGTGGGGCGTGACGAGGACGGTGCGGCCGGCACCGGCCTCGATCCCTGTTTGCGGACAGCGCAGCGCCACCCGCAGGAACAGGGTCATTCCCGTGCGGATTTCCGTCCGGCTTCCGGCGCGGAGGAGGTCGCCCGGGTGGACAGCGGCCGAGAACCACGCTCCCAGGGCATGGCCACAGATATCCTGGCGCTCTCGGCCAGAACCCATTTCATCCAGCGTCTTGGTTTGCGCTTCATGTGCCGCTCCGAAACTTCTGCCCGGCCGACATGCCCCCTCCAGCGCGTGCAGCGCGGCGATGGCTTCGGCGTGCATTTCCGCACCGACACCCCCATCGGGTGCCGCTGTCATCATCGTAGTCATCATTGCGGCATGGTAATGACGATGGACGCCCGCCCAGCGCAGCCGCCGCCCGGGCGGTTCCGGCTCGGGGCCACGTCTGGCACGCCGATCGGAAATCAAGCCCGGCCATAGGGTTGGAGAGAAACCGGGCCCCGGCCAGCCGCCGCCCTGCGCCAGCATTCGGGACTGCAATGCGGCGACAATCTGTCCCGGCGTGCAGCCCTCGGCTGCAGAGTCGCGCGCGGCCTCAAGGCCGTCCTCGGCCAGTTCCGCCGCCCGGCGCAGGTAGATGATCTCCGATTCGGAGCGCACGCGCATCAGGCCGGGAAAAAGATCGTCCACCGTGATGAGCCGGCACGACCCCTCCAGCGCTGCGGCGATCAGCGCCTGGGTGCGGGCGCCGGGTCCGGGGATCTCGGTCTCCACCCCCAGCCTGCGCCCGGCCAGGCCAAGGTCCAGCACCGCCGCCGCCACCGCGCGCCCCGGGTCGGCACCCTCGCGTTCCGACCAGGGACGCACATCCTCGATGGTGGAGCAGTGTGCCGCCGCGACACTGTCGGCACAGGTGACCAGCACCGGCTCTCGTCCGCCCAGGATCAGGCAGCTCATCCGGCAAGGCACATCCGCTGGCATTATCCCCGCCAGCCAGAACTGGCTTTCGGGCGCGAAGACCAGCATGCCGTCCAGCCCGCGGGCGGCAAGGGCCGCCTCGGCCCGTTCCAGCCGGGTCGCGTGTTCCTCGGCCGAAAAGACCGGATTGCGCGCGTTGTTCGCAGAGGCCGCGCCGCCGATCAAAGCACGATCGCCGAAAGGAGCCGGCCATAATCCGGCTCTCCGGCGTGGACGGACCGGCGGTAGGAATAGAAGCGATCCGGCTCTGAATAGGTGCACAGCCCCGTCCACTGCGCGGCACCCACCCCCGCGCGCTCCAGCTGGCGCAGGCCAAAGCCGGGCAGGTCGAACAGAAAGCGGTCGCCCTCGCCCGAGACAAAGAACAGCGCATGGGCAGGATCGGCCGCGACAAAGCGCGCGCGCAGCTCGGGTCCCACCTCATAGGCGGTGGGCCCGATGCTGGGACCGATGACTGCGGTGATATCGGCGCGCCGTGCCCCCAGCCCCTCCATCTCCGCGACGGTCGCCTCGAGGACACCCGCCAGCGCCCCCTTCCAGCCGGCATGGGCGGCACCGATCACGCCCGCAGCCCGGTCCGCCAGAAGCACCGGCTGGCAATCGGCCGTCAGCACGGCCAGCGCAAGCCCGGGTGTCGCGCTGACCATCGCGTCGGCCTGCCGCCGCGCGCCCCTGTCATCCAATGCGTCTTCGGGAGCCGAAATGGCCAGTACATCGGCCGAATGGGTCTGGTGCAGCGTGACCAGCCGGTCGCCCGCCACCCCCAGCGCACTGGCCGCGATGGTGCGATTGAGCCGCACCACATCCTGCTGATCGGTCGAGCCGGGCCCGCAATTCAACCCCCGGAACACGCCGGACGACGCCCCGCCAACGCGGGTGAAGAACCCGTGGCGGAGGGGGGCGAGCAGGTCGGATGTGACGATCTCGAGGCTCATGGTCGGTCGGGTCGCGCGGTATGCGCCTCCGGGCTGGACGGGTCAGGCGGGCGAGGGCCCGGCGTTCCCGGCATCGGCTCAAGCCCCGGAAAGGGCGGGGCGGCAGCAGGGGTCAGGGCAATTGCCTTGAACAGGCTCCCCATTTCAGCGGGGTCGGTCAAGCGCCGATATGCGGCGAGGTGCATGGCCCGCGCCTCTCCGCGCATCCGCTCGGCAAGCCGGGCCGCGCGGGCCGCGATGCCAAGCCGTTCCAGCCAGCGGCCCTGTTCGCAGGGGGGCGAGACCGCAACGCCCGGAACCTTGCGGGCCGCGCGGTCGAGGGCCTCGAAATCGACATGCGCCGTCAGATCGGCCAGCCCCGGAGCCTCCAGCGGATCGGTGGGGGCATGGCCGTGC
>JAFIEC010000271.1 GCA_020832725.1 Paracoccaceae bacterium
ATGCCGCCGCGGCCCCCGGCTTTCCGGCGGCGGACCTGCGCCTCGGCGGGCCCGCCGAGGCGCAGGTCCGCCGCCGGAAAGCCGGGGGCCGCGGCGGCATCGCGCGCGGACAGGATCCGCTCCAGCGCCGCCGCCCGGGCCGCGGCCATTGCCGCGCCGGCCCGCGCCATCTGCATCTCCAGCGCATCGTGCCAGCCCGGATCGCGGATGTTGTCCCGCAGAAGACGATTGCGCTCGCGCATCGCCCTGTCATAGGCCGCCGACGCCGCAGCATGGGAGGGTGTGAACCCCAGCGTCAGCCTGTCGAGAAAGCGCCGCCGCCCCTCCGCCCCTTCCAGCCAGAGCCGGTCCATCGCGGGCGTCAGCCAGACGATCCGGACCAGCCCGGCCAGGGCCGAGGCCGTGGAAGCCTTGCCATCCACCCGCACCTGGCGGGTCTGTCCGGGGCGGGCCTCCATCTCGATCTCGGAGCCTGCCGCCTCCGGACCCAGACGCGCCGTCAGTTTCCAGCCCAGCCGTTCTGGCAGACGCGCCAGATCCTCGGGTCCCGCCCCCCGCAGGCCTCGGCCCGGCGACAGAAGCGAAACCGCCTCGAGGATGGTTGTCTTGCCGGCCCCATTCGCCCCGAACAGAACCACAGGACGACCATCCAGCACCATGGCCAACGCCTTGTGCGCACGCAGATGCGACAATGACAGGGCGGCGACGAACCGTGCGCTCATGGCCTGGCCCCCCGCGTTCCCGCGCGGGCGGAGCCCGTCACACGCGCATCGGCATCACGACATAGATGGCGCTCATGTCGCCGCCTTCACGCATCAGGGTGGGGTCGCCCGAAGAATTGAACAGGAACACGGCATTCTCCCGATCCACCTGCCCCGCGATCTCCAGCAGGTATTTCGCGTTGAAGCCGATCTCCATCTTGTCGTCGGAATAGGCCACGGCCAGTTCCTCTTCGGCCATGCCGCTGTCGGGGGCGTTGACCGACAGGATCAGCCTGTCCTCGTCCAGCGACAGCTTGACCGCCCGCGCCCGTTCGGAGGAGACGGTCGCCACGCGATCCACCGCCTGGGCGAATTCGGCGGCATCCACCTCCATCCTGCGGGTATTGGCATGGGGAATCACGCGGGTGTAGTCGGGAAAGGTTCCGTCGATCACCTTGGAGGTCAGGGTGATTTCCGGCGTGGCAAAGCGCACCTTGGTCTCGGAGACCGACACCGCGATCTGGGCCTCGTCGTCGTCAAGCAGCTTGCGCAGCTCGCCCACCGTCTTGCGGGGCACGATCACCCCGGGCATGCCCGCCGCCCCCTCGGGCAGGGGCGCATCGATCCGGGCCAGCCGGTGCCCATCGGTGGCGACACAGCGCAGCACCGGGCCGTTCTCGCCCTCGGCCACATGCATGTAGACGCCGTTGAGATAATACCGCGTCTCTTCGGTGGAGATGGCGAATTTGGACTTGTCGAACAACCGCCGCAACAGGCCCGCGGGCGCGCCGAAGTTGGAGGCGTATTCCGACGAGGCCATGACCGGAAAATCCTCTCGCGGGAGGGTGGCCAGCGAGAAGGTGGAGCGCCCCGCCCGCACCTCCAGCCGCCCGGACTGGGGCTGATCGCTCAGCGCCACCAGCGCGCCGTCGGGCAGCTTGCGCACGATCTCGTGGAGCAGATGGGCCGAGACAGTCGTCGCACCCGGTGCCTCTACCATCCCGGGCACGCGGTCCAGCACCTCGATATCGAGATCGGTGGCGCGAAAGCTGACCTGCGCGCCCTCGGCCTCGATCAGGACATTGCCGAGAATGGGAATCGTGTTGCGTCGCTCGACGACCGACTGCGCCTGTCCCATCGCCTTGAGCAGCGCACTGCGCTCGATGCTGACCTTCATTCCACCGCTCCCGCCACCGCCGTGGCGCATTGCCGCCACGCGCCCCTGTCTTCAGGTCTGGGCTGCGACTTTCAAGGCCTTTCGCCCAATCGTCAAGGCGATGCGGCGGCTAACATGCCTGCGCCGGGCCCGCTTGGCCCTCAGCCGCCATCCGCGCCCAGAATCGTGCCCGGCGGCAGCGGAAAGCCGCGCAGGAGGTCGCCGGCAAGCATCGGGCCGCGCCCCGGACGCTGGGCCGAGAGGATGCGCAGCGCCCCCGCGCCGCAGGCGATTGTCAGGCGCTCGTCAAGCACGATGCCCGGCGCGCCCGTCCCTTCGGCGGGGGTGCAATCCAGAAGCTTCAGCCGCTCTCCCCGCGCTTCGGTCCAGGCACCGGGGCTGGGCGAGAGACCACGGATGTGCCTGTCGATCCCGGAGGCGGGGCCGGACCAATCCACCCGCGCCTCGGCCCGGTCGATCTTGGCGGCATAGCTTGTGCCTTCGGCGGGCTGGGGCACGGCGTGCAATGTGTCCAGCTGCTCCAGGGCCTCGACGATGGCCTGAGCGCCCAGCTCGGCCAGCCTGTCGTGCAGGGCACCCGTGGTCTCGCGCGGCCCGATCGGCGTTTCGCGGCGCAGAAGCACCGGGCCGGTATCGAGCCCGGCCTCCATCTGCATGATGCACACACCCGTCTGCGCATCGCCGGCCATGATCGCACGATGGATGGGTGCCGCCCCCCGCCAGCGCGGCAGAAGAGAGGCGTGAATGTTCAGGCATCCCCGACGCGGGGCCCCGAGGATGGCGGGCGGCAGGATCAGCCCATAGGCGGCGACCACCGCCACATCGGCGTCAAGAGCCGCGAAATCGGCCCGCACGCCGGGGTCGCGGAAGTGCGGGGGGTGGCGTACCGGCAGGCCGAGCCCTTCGGCACAGGCCTGCACCGGCGAGGGCCGGGTGCGGTGCCCGCGTCCTGCGGGCCGGGGCGGCTGGCAGTAGACGCAGGCGATCTCGTGGCCCGCCGCCACAAGGGCGGTCAGGGCGGGCACGGCGAAATCGGGCGTGCCCATGAAGACGACCCGCACCGCTCAGACCCCGCGCCGCGACATCTTCATGGCACGTGCAAGCAGCATCTTGCGCCGCATCGGGCTGAGCCGGTCGAAGAAGAGGCGGCCCTCCAGATGATCCACCTGATGCTGCACCGAAGCGGCCCACAGCCCCTCGAAGCGCCGCTCCGTCGCGTGGCCATCCTCGTTGAGGTAGCGCACCAGCACCACCTTCGGGCGGGTCACCTCGGCCCAGACGCCGGGGAGGTTTGGCGAGGCTTCGTCGCGGCTCTCGGTCTCGGACGAGCTCTCGAGGATGACGGGGTTGCCCATGCGCACCGGTGCATCGCGGCCGGGCGAGGCATCCACCACCGCCAGCCTTTGCATCACCCCGATCTGGTTGGCCGCCAGCCCCACGCCGGGCATCGCATACATCGCCTCCAGCATCTCGTCCCAGAGGCTGCGGATGGTCGCGTCCACCGCCTCGATTTCGGGAACACGAGCAGACAGGCGCCGGTCGGGATAGCGCAGGAACACCCTCCTCGCCATGGGTCAGCCGGCCTCCTGGGCGCGCTCGCGCTTGAGCTTGGTCATCTTGCGGGTGATCAGCTGTCGGCGCAGGGGTGACAGGTAGTCGATGAACAGCCTGCCATTGAGATGGTCGATCTCGTGCTGGGCGCAGGTGGCCCAAAGCCCGTCGAACTGTTCCTCGCGCGCCCGGCCCTCACGGTCGAGAAAGCGCACGCGCACCTCTTTCGGGCGTGTCACCTCGGCGAATTGCTCGGGGATGGAGAGGCATCCCTCCTCGTGGGAGCGCATCTCCTCCGAGACCCAGGTGATCTCGGGGTTGATCAGCACCATCGGGTCGGGCGGTGCCTCCTTGCCTCCGCAATCCATGACGAAGACCCGGGTCAGCGCGCCGACCTGCGGTGCCGCCAGACCGACCCCCGGCGCATCGTACATGGTCGCCAGCATGTCGTCGGCCAGCCGCAGCAGGTCGGCATCGATGGCGGGTGCCGGTGCACACACCTTCTTCAGGCGCGGATCGGGATGGATCAGGATGGGGCGCAGACTCATGACGCTGATTTAGGCAGAATCGCTGGCCCGTGCAACGGCATGCGCCGCGCGCCCTTGCAGCCCCGGCGCAAGCGTCTAGGGTATGCGCGCATTCGGGAGAGGCTCATGGATTTCGACCGCATCATCGACCGTCGCGGAACCCATTCGGTGAAATGGGACATGCTGGAGGCGCTTTATGGCCTGTCGCCCGACGACGCCCTTGCGATGTGGGTCGCCGACATGGATTTTCGCGCGCCCCCCTGCGTCACCGAAGCCCTGCGGTCGCTGGCCGATCATGGCATCTATGGCTATTTCGGCGATGACGCGGCCTATCGCGCGGCCATCCGCGACTGGATGCGCCTGCGCCATGGCTGGGAGATCGCACCCGAATGGATCGCCACCACCCATGGGCTGGTGAACGGCACCGCGCTGTGCGTCGATACATGGACGGCACCGGGAGATGGCGTGGTGCTGTTCACCCCCGTCTACCATGCCTTCGCCAAGGTCATCCGCGCCGGTGGGCGCAAGGTGGTGGAATGCCCCCTGGTGGAGCGTGACGGTCGCTACGAGATGGATTTCGCCGCCTATGACGCGCTGATCGAGGGAAAAGGCGCGCGCATGGCCATCCTGTGCTCGCCGCACAATCCGGGCGGACGTGTCTGGGAGGTGGCCGAGTTGCGGGCGCTGGCCGATTTCTGCGCCCGCCACGACCTGCTTCTGGTCTCGGACGAGATCCACCACGACCTCGTGTTTCCCGGCCACCGCCACCACGTCATGGCCCATGTCGTGCCCGAGGTGGCTTCCCGGCTGGTCACGATGACGTCGACCACCAAGACCTTCAATATCGCGGGCGCGCATACAGGCAATGTGATCATCGCGGACGAGCGGCTGCGCGCGCAATTCGCGGGGCGGCTGGCGGCGCTGGGGATATCGGCCAACGCCTTCGGCCTGCACATGGCGACGGCCGCCTATTCGCCGGAAGGCGCGGCCTGGGTGGATGGGCTGATGCGGTATCTGCAGGGCAATCGCGACCTGTTCGACGCGGCGATCGCCTCGGTTCCCGGCCTGCGCTCGATGCCGCTGCAGGCGACCTATCTGTCGTGGGTGGATTTTTCCGGCACCGGGATGCCCCGGGCCGAAGTGCTGGAGCGGGTGGAGCGCGCAGCCCGGATTGCCACCAACCACGGCGAGACCTTCGGCACGGGCGGCGAAAGCTGGCTGCGGTTCAACATCGCCACCCCCCGCGCCGTCGTGGAAGAGGCCGCATCCCGTCTGCGCGAGGCCTTTGACGATCTGCAGTGACCGAACCCGGCCCGCCGGTCAGAGAGACATGGCAGGGTCGGAAAAACCGTGCGGCAGGATAAGGTTGTGCGGCCCCAGGGCATGAACATCACGCTCGCCGCAAAGGCCCATGGTAATGTCCAGCTCCTTGTGGATCACCTCCAGCGCCTTGCTCACCCCGGCCTGCCCCATGGCACCCAGCCCATAGATGAAGGCGCGCCCGACATAGGTCCCGCGCGCGCCCAGTGCCAGCGCCTTGAGCACGTCCTGTCCGGATCGGATGCCGCTGTCCATGTGCACCTCGACACGGTCGCCCACCGCCTCGACGATGGAGGGCAGCATCCGGATCGAGCTGAGCGCGCCGTCAAGCTGCCTTCCGCCGTGGTTCGACACCACGATCGCATCCGCACCGACATCGGCGGCCATGCGCGCATCCTCGGCGTCCAGCACGCCCTTGAGGATCAGCTTGCCGCCCCACATGTCCCGCAACTTCCTGATCTTGGCCCAGTCGAGCCGGGGATCGAACTGCTCGTTGGTCCAGGACGACAGCGAGGAGGCGTCAGAGACGCCCTTGGCATGGCCGACGATATTGCCGAAGAACCGCCGCCGCGTGCCCAGCATGCCCAGGCCCCAGCGCCATTTCGTCGCCAGGTTGACCAGCGTCGGCAGCGTCAGCTTTGGAGGGGCGGACAGGCCGTTCTTGAGGTCCTTGTGACGCTGGCCGATGACCTGCAGGTCCAGTGTGACCACCAGCGCCGAACACCCGGCGACGCGGGCCCGCTCGATCAGCCGGGCCATGAAATCCTCGTCGCGCATCACATAGAGCTGGAACCAGAACGGACGGGTGGTGTTGGACGCAACATCCTCGATCGAGCAGATCGACATGGTGGACAGCGTGAAGGGCACGCCGAACTCCCCCGCTGCCCGGGCCGCGAGGATCTCTCCGTCCGCATGCTGCATGCCCGTGAGCCCCACACGGGCAAGCGCCACCGGCATCGCCACGTCCTGCCCGATCATCGTGGTACGGGTGGAGCGTTCGGAAATGTCCACGGCCACACGCTGGCGCAGCCGGATACGGCTGAAATCGTCCGTATTCTCCCGGAAGGTCTGCTCGGTATAGCTGCCGGATTCGGCGTAGTCGTAGAACATCCGAGGCGCGCGCCGGGCGTACAGGCGGCGCAGGTCCTCGATGCAGGTAATGGCGGCCATGCTTCCCCCCGGGTCTTTGGTAAGGCTGTCTTACCGGCGCGGGAAGCGGGCAGCAATGGGCTGTATGTTACGTAACGTCAGCACAGCCCGGAATCGCGGGCGATCAGGGCGGCCTGGGTGCGGTTGGCCGCCCCAAGCTTGCGGCACACCGCCATGACATGCAGCTTTATCGTCGGTTCCTGCAGGCCCAGCTCCCGGGCGATCTGCTTGTTGGAATGGCCGCGGCACAGGAAATTCAGGGTTTGCCTCTCGCGCGGGGTCAGAAGCGCGGCGAGGGGGTTCACTTCGGCCGGTGGCGGATCGGCAAGGAAATCGGCAGGCAGATAGCGCTCGCCCATCGCCATGAACCGCACGGCGTTCACCAGCGATCCTGCGGCCAGCGTCTTGGGCAGAAAGCCCGCAGCCCCCATCTCCATGGCCTGGGCGGCCACGTCGCGCGGGGCGGTACCCGACATCACCGCGACCCGCTGCTCGGGAAAGCGGCTGCGGATGCGGGCAAGCCCCTCCAGCCCGTTCATCCCCGGCATGCAATAATCCAGCAGCACCAGATCGAACTGCACGCCCCCGTCCATCAGGGCCTCGGCCTCGGCATAGCTGGCGACATCGGTCACCTCGGCATCCGCTTGTTGCCACAGGTAGAGGGACAGCGTGTCCCGCAACAGATCATGATCGTCGGCGATGAGCAGATGCATCCTGCAAGCTTACCGCTTCGGGCCTGCCACGCAAGCGTTCTGGCGTGTCCGCACGGGGCATGCCCTTGCCGGATGCGCATCCTGACCCACCATCGGGTTATGAGCCTGCCAATCGAGAACGTCCAGGATTATCCGAGGCCTCCGGCGCTCGAGGCGGCGGGCGCTCCGCTTTCGGTGCGGCTGGGAGAGACGCTTCTCGCCGCGACCGATCGAGGATGGCGGGTTCTGGAAACCCACCACGCCCCGACATACTACCTCCCGGTCGCGGCCTTTGGCGCGGCGCTGCGGCCGGCGAGCGGCGGTTCGCTGTGCGAGTGGAAGGGGCGGGCGGCCTATTTCGACCTGATCACAGGCGATACCGTTCTGCGGGGGGTCGCCTGGGGCTATCCCGATCCGACGCCTGCATTCCTGCCGCTGAAGGGCCATGTGGCCCTCTATTGCCGTGCGCCGCTGATCTGCCGTGTCGGGGATGTCCGGGTGGAGCCGCAACCGGGCGGCTTTTACGGGGGCTGGGTCACGCCCAATCTGCGCGGAACGATCAAGGGTGCCCCGGGCACCGAATGGTGGTAGCGGGCGCGCGTCAGCGCCCGAAGGCATCGATGCGCAGGGCGATGTCCAGCATCCGGTTGGAAAAACCCCATTCATTGTCGTACCAGCCGAACACCCGTGCCAGACCGGCCGCCGTCACCCGCGTCTCGGGCAGGGCCATGATCACCGATTCAGGCCGCTGGCACAGATCGCTGGACACCAGCGGCAGATGGGTGGTGCCGATCACACCGCCGGCATCCGACAGCGCCGCGTTCAGGGTCTCGGCATCGACGGGTCCGCCGGGCCGAAAGGTGAAATCCACCGCCGACACGCTGGCAACCGGCACGCGCACCGCCGCCCCCTCGATCCTGCCCGCAAGCTCAGGCAGCACCTGATCGAGCAGCCGCGAGGCCGACGTGGTCGTCGGCACCATCGACAGGGCCGCCGCGCGCGACCGGGCGGCGTCTCCACGCCACTTGTCCACCGTCGGCTGACTGCCCGTGTAGCAGTGGATCGTGGTCATCCAGCCCGCCTCGATCCCGAACCGACTGTCGAGCAGATGCGCCAGAGGAGCCAGCGCGTTGGTGGTGCAGGAGGCGTTGGACACGATGCTGTGCTCGGGCCGCAGGATCGTGTCATTGGCCCCCAGAACCACCGTCGCGTCGGCCTCGGGGAACGGCCCCGAGACCAGAACCCGCCGCGCACCCGCCTCCAGCAGAGCCTCGGGGTCGCGCCGGGTCTGGGCGGCGCCGGTGCAATCCATCACCAGATCGACCCCGTGAAGCGGCAGGCGGCGGGCATCCTTCTCGCAATGGATCGACAAGCGCCGCTCACCCATGGACAGGATCCCGTCCTCTGCGGCCACCGGCTCGGGCCAGGGCCCGAAGACGCTGTCATGGCCCAGCAGGTAGGCGCACATGTCCGCAGGCGCGAGATCGTTGACACCCACGATCTGCAGCCCCGGCCAGCAGTCCCGGGCACCCGGAGAGGCCCAGGCCCGCAGCACCGACCGACCGATCCTGCCAAGGCCGTTGACAAAGATGCGCACGCCACCCCTCCCCGATTGCTGTGCAAACGATGCGACTCGCCCCTTCGGCGCGGGCGGAGACTGCCCCAGGCGGGCAGGCTTGGCCAGCGCCCCTCAGCCAAGAAGCAACAGTTGCAGATCCGCGACGTTGGTTCCGGTCGGCCCGGTCAGCAGAAGATCCCCGGCCAGCGACAGGGCCCGGTGGGAATCGTTGGCCGACAGAAGCGCAGGCGCATCGCCACCGGCCGCACGGATGCGTGCGGCCGTTCCCGCGTCCACCAGCCCGCCCGCCGCCTCGGTCGGGCCGTCGCGGCCATCGGTTCCGCCCGAAAGAAAGGCCCATGGACGCATGGGCATGGCGGCGGTCAGCGCGATACGCAGCGCCAGCTCCTGATTGCGCCCGCCCATGCCAGGGCCGGTCACCCGCACCGTGGTCTCGCCCCCGAACAGAAGGACACAGGGCCCCGGTTCCGCGCAGCCTGCCTCGCGGGCGATGCGCGTGGCCGCCTCGCCCACGTCTCCGGTCAGGCAATCGGTGACGATGCGCGCCCGAGGGGCGGCTGCGGCCGCCATCGCCTCGAGGCTGAGACGACCCGATCCCACGATGCGGTTCACCGGGGCCGGGGGGCGGGGCCGGGGGGCGGGCTCGCGCATCAGGGCCGCACGGGCCGGGGCCGGCAAGGCAGGCCAGAGGCCTGTGCCCATCAACAGCGCCCGGGCCTCGGCGCGGCTGCCAAGGGGGGCGGCGGTGGGGCCGCTGGCAATGGCGCGCGGGTCGTTACCCACGACATCGGACAGGATAAGCGCCTCCACCCGGGCAGGTGCGGCGGCGGCCAGCATGCCGCCCCCCTTCAGCCGGGACAGCCCCTGACGCACGAGGTTCACGCTCTCGATCGGAAGGCCCGATGCCAGCAGAAGCCGGTTCACCGCCACCTTGTCCGCGAGCGAAAGCCCCGCCACCGGCGCGGGCAGCAGCGCCGAGCCCCCTCCGCTGATCAGCGCAAGGACGACATCGCCCTCCCTTGCATCGCGCAGCAAGGCCTCGACCCGTTTTGCCGCGGCCTCGCCCCGGTCATCCGGTTCGGGATGGCCAGCCTCCAGCACCTGTGCGCCGGGAACGGCCCTCCCGTTGCCGTGATTGGTGATCACCATCGCCGCGGCAAGTGGCGCGGACAGGGTTGCAAGCGCGGCGTCGGCCATCGTGCAGGCGGCCTTGCCGAAGGCCAGGAGATGGAGCCGCCCCCCGGGCCCGGGGCGCGGCATCGCCTGTGCCAGCGCACGGGACACCGCCTCCGCCGGATCGGCGGCAGCGATCCCGGCGGCGAACAGGCGCCGTGCTTCGGCCCGAAGTTCCGCGACCTGTGCACTCATGGCTGTGCCCGCCCCGCCCGGCTGGCCGCGAACAGCCCCGCACATATCAGGACCAGAACCAGCGACAGCAGAAAGGGTGCGCCCGCCAGCCTGATGACGGCATCCTCGGCGGCAAAGGCGTTGAAGATACTGGTCATGATCAGCGGCGACAGGATGGTCGCCAGCGCGCTCGCGCTTGACAGGACACCCTGAAGCTCTCCCTGCCGGTCATCCGGGGCAAGGCGCGACATGATGCCCTGCAGCGCAGGCCCCGTCAGACCGCCCAGCGCGGCGAAGGGGATCAGGGCGAAGACCATCCAGCCCGCCTGCGCCAGACCAAAGCCCAGCAGCGCAATCGCATTGGCCGCAAGCCCGGCCAGCACCGCCACGCGATCACCCACCCGGGCCACCACCACGCGGATCAGCCCGCCCTGAACCGCCGCCATGGCGATGCCGAAGGTGGCCAGCGACACCCCGATCATGCCGGGGCCCCAGTCGAACTGTGCCCGCCCGTAATAGGCCCAGATCATCGGATAGACGTAGAAGGCGACCTGCCCGAGGAAAAACACCACCAGCACCGGGCCGAGCCCCGGCAGGCTGCGCACCCCGCGCAGCGCACCCAGCGGATTGGCCCGCCGCCACGAAAAGGAGCGCCGGTTGTGCCGTGCCAGCGTCTCGGGCAGCACGACAATGCCGAGGATCAGGTTGAGCCCGGCCAGAACTGCGGCAGCATAGAAAGGTGCCCGCGTCCCGAACTCGCCCAGAAGTCCGCCAAGCGCCGGGCCCAGCACGAAGCCCAGGCCAAAGGCCGCACCGATCAGCCCGAAATTGGCGGATTTCTCCTCGGGCCGGGAGATGTCGGCCATGAAGGCCATGGCGGTCGCATGTGTCGAGGCGGCGATGCCGGCCACGATCCGGGCCGCCAGCAAGAGCCAGATCGTATGGGCCAGACCCATCACGACGTAATCGACCGCCATCACCGCAAGCGATGCGAGGATCACGGGCCTGCGGCCGAAGGCGTCGGAGAGATTGCCCAGAACCGGCCCGAACAGGAACTGCATGATCGCGAAGGAGGTGGTCAGCAGGCCGCCCCACAGCGCCGCCTGGGCCAGCCCCTGCCCGGTGACCTCCATCACCAGCCCCGGCATCACGGGCAGGATGAGGCCGATCCCGATCGCATCGAGCAGGATCGTGCCCAGAACCACGGTCACCGGCAGCCGCATGCCCCGCGCGGGCGGCGGAGCGACGGGGCGGGGCGGTGTGGGCGCGGAAATTCCGCTCATCCGCGGTCACGCTCTGCCGCGCCCCCGCGAAAGGCGTTGGGGCGGGAATAGTCGCAGGGCTCTTCCTGCATCTCCAGGTGCAGCCGGTCTCCCGCATAGGGATGCGCACGGGCCAGCGCCTCGTCGATCTCCACGCCCAGACCGGGCAAGGCGGGCGGGCGCAGCCAGCCTCCGTCCCAGCCCACCGCGTGCCGCGAAAGGGCCTGCTGAAAGCCCCCGCCGGTGCCGATCGTCTCGACCATCAGCAGGTTGGGCAGCGTCGCAGCAAGATGGACCGCCGCCGCCCAGGCCACCGGGCCTGCGTAAAGATGGGGCGCCACCAGCGCGCCATGCACCTCGGCCAGGGAGGCGATCTTGCGCGCCTCCCACAGGCCGCCTGCCCGGCCCAGCGCGGGCTGCACCACCCCGGCCCCGCCCATGCGCAGCAGAGCCGCGAACTCGGCCCTCGTGGTCAACCGCTCTCCGGCCGCCACGGGAATCGCGACGGCGCGCGCCACACGGGCGCAGCCCTCCGGGTCGTCGGGGGGCACCGGCTCCTCGAACCACAACGGGTTGTAGGGCTCGATCGCCCTGCCAAGGCGGATGGCGCCCTCGGGGGTGAACTGGCCATGGGTGCCGAACAGCAGGTCCGCCCGGTCGCCCGCCACCTCGCGCAGGGCCGCGCACATGGCGACCGACAGCGCGATGTCGCCCAGCGCGGGCTGGTGCCCGCCGCGGATGGTGTAGGGGCCCGCCGGGTCGAACTTGACCGCCGTAAAGCCGCTCTCCAGAGCCTCGGCAGCGGCCTCGGCCTGATCGTCGGGACTGCTCCAGAAGGTATCGGCATCATGGTGCGGCAGGGGATACAGATAGGAATAGGCCCGCAGGCGGGGGTTCATCATGCCCCCCATCAGTGCCCAGACCGGGCGCTCGCGCGCTTTGCCCAGGATATCCCAGCAGGCGATCTCCAGCCCCGAAAAGGCCCCCATCACCGTGGGATCGGGCCGCTGGGAGAAGCCCGCCGAATAGGCGCGCCGGAACATGATCTCGATGTTCTCGGGGTTCTCTCCGGCCATGTGACGCTCGAACACGTCCTCGATCACCGCCGACATGGCCGCCGGGCCCACGGAGGCGGCATAGACCTCGCCCCAGCCGGTGATGCCGTTGTCGGCGGTGAGCTTCACCAGAATCCAGTAGCGCCCTCCCCATGTGCCCGGGGGCGGGGCGACGATGAGGATGTCGAGGTCACGCAGTTGCATCCCGGCTCAGCCCAGCATCAGCACGTTGCGCCGCACCCGGCCCGAGGCGGCCCCGGCGATGGCCTCGTTGATCTGCTCCAGCGGATAGCGGTTGCTGATCAGTTCGTCGAGCTTGAGCCGCCCCTGCCGGTAGAGGTCGACCAGCAGGGGAATGTCGCGGGCGATCACCGCCTCGCCCATCTTGGAGCCCAGCATCTTCTGGTTCCGGGCCGCGATGATCACGGGCTCGTATTCGGCGCGCTGGCCCGAGGCGGGCATGCCCACCATCACCATCGCGCCCCCAGGCGCGAGAAAGCGCATCGCCCCCGCATAGGCCGCAATCGCGCCCACGGTGACCAGCACGTAATCGGCCCCCCTGCCCCCAAGCAGCCGCTTCACGTCCCTGTCGGGACGTTCCGATGTCGCCAGAACCCCCGCCGTGGCCCCGAAGGCGCGCGCGTCCGACAGCTTTTCGGGCTCGGTGTCGAGCGCGATCACATGGGCTGCACCGCAGAGCACCGCCCCCTGCACCGCATTGAGCCCTACCCCTCCGGCCCCGATCACCACCACCGAGGATCCCGGGCGCACGCGGGCCGTGTTCATCGCGGCCCCCACTCCGGTGATCACCCCGCAGGCCAGCAGGGCCACGACGTCAGGCGCCAGATCGGGCGGCACGGGGACAAGCTGGCTTTCGTCCACAACCACGGCCTCGGCAAAGGCGGCTGTCTCGAGGCCGCGGGCGACAGGCGTGCCGTCGGGAAGGGAAAGCGGGCTGTCGGCCACCGCCTGTGTCTCGCAGATGGTGGGCGCGCCGGCGGCACAGCTGGGGCAATGCCCACAGGAACGGATCAGGGTGACCACCACGGACTCTCCCGGGCGGACACGCTGCACCCCGGGGCCGACGGCCGCGACGATGCCTGCCGCTTCGTGGCCATAGACTGCGGGCAGCGGGCCGCCCCATGCGCCCCGGGCATAGGCGATGTCGGAATGACAGATCGCGCAGGCCTGCAGGCGCACCTCCACCTCGCCGGGCCCGGGCGGGCGCAGGCGGACCGTCTCGACCGACAGCGGCGCGCCGAATTCGCGGCAGATCGCTGCCCTGATCTCGCGCATGTGGCCCCTCCTCCCCCAGGTCCGGCCAGACTGCGCGAGCCTGCACCCCGTCCGCAACAGGAAAGCCCGGTGATGGGGGCGTTTGTGCCCCTTGGGCGCTGGCTGCGCTAGACAGGAAGAGGTCAGTCGAGGAGGCGATTGCGTGCGCAGACAGGTGGTGATCATCGGTGGCGGGCCTTCGGGCCTCTTGTTGTCGCAACTCCTCCACCGCGACGGAATCGAGACGATCGTTCTGGAACGGCGGAGCCGGGACTATGTGCTGGGCCGTATCCGCGCGGGCGTTCTGGAATGGGGCAGCGTCGAGATGCTGCGCACGGCCGGCGTGGACGGGCGCATGAACGACCAGGGTCTTGTGCATGGCGGCACCTATCTGGCGGCACGCAACCGCGGGTTCCGCATCGATTTCGAGGCCCGGGTCGGCCGTAAGGTCATGGTCTACGGCCAGACCGAGGTGACAGCCGACCTCTATGCGGCCCGCGACGCGATGGGCGGCGAGATCATCCACGAGGCAGAGGGCGTCGCCCCGCATGGCCTCGACACTGCGGCGCCGTGGGTAAGCTACGTGAAGGACGGCACCGAGCACCGGATCGATTGCGACTATGTCGTCGGCTGCGATGGCTTTCACGGTGTCAGCCGTGGCTGCATTCCCGAGAGCGTCCGCACGGAATACGAGCGCATCTACCCGTTCGGCTGGCTGGGCATCCTGTCCGAGGTGCCCCCCGTCAGCCACGAGCTGATCTATGCCAACCACCCGCGGGGCTTTGCCTTGTGCTCCATGCGCAACCCGCAGCTCAGCCGTCACTATATCCAGGTGGGGCTGGACGAGAAGGCCGAGGCGTGGTCGGACGATGCATTCTGGGACGAATTGCGCCGCCGCATTCCACAGGACGCCGCCGACACGCTGGTGACCGGCCCCAGCATCGAGAAATCGATCGCCCCCCTGCGCTCCTTCGTCTGCGAGCCGATACGCTGGGGGCGGCTGTTTCTGGTGGGCGACGCGGCGCATATCGTCCCGCCCACGGGTGCCAAGGGGCTCAATCTTGCGATCTCGGATGTCCATTACCTGTGGCAGGGGCTGCGCGCCCGCTATGGCGACGGCGAGGAGGAGGGACTCGCCCGATATTCCGAACGGGCCCTGGCCCGGGTCTGGAAATCGGTGCGGTTCTCGTGGTCGATGACCACGCTGCTGCACCATTTCCCCGAACAGGGCGCCTTCGGCCAGCGCATTCAGGATGCCGATCTTGCCTATCTCGAACAATCGGAGGCCGCCCAGACCGCGCTGGCCGAGAATTACGTGGGCCTGCCCTTCTAGGAGAATCACCATGGACATGCTGCGCCTGCCCGATGTCACCCTCCATTACGACCAGAGCGGGCCCGCCGACGGCCCCGCCCTTGTCTTCGCCAATTCGCTGGGAACGGATTTCCGGCTGTGGGACCGGGTGTTGCCGCTTCTACCCGAGGGGCTGCGGGTGATCCGCTATGACAAGCGCGGGCATGGCCTGTCATCCTGCCCGCAGGGCGACTGGAGCATGGGCGACCTCGTCGCCGACGCGGCAGCGCTGCTCGATGCCCTCGGGGTGCGGGACTGCCTGTTCGTGGGCCTGTCGATCGGCGGCATGATCGCGCAGGGGCTGGCGGCGGAGCGCCCGGACCTGGTGCGCGCGATGGTGCTGTCGAACACCGCCGCGCGGATCGGCCACCCTGCCATGTGGGAAGACCGGATCGCCGCCATTCGCGCGGGCGGGATCGAGGCGCTGGCCGATGCGGTCATGGAGCGGTGGTTCTCCCGCCGCTTCCGCGAAAGCAATCCCGCCGAGCTGGAGGGCTGGCGCACCATGCTCGTACGGACACCCGAGGCCGGATATATCGGCTGTTCCGCCGCCATCGCAGAGACCGAGCTGCACGAGAGCACGTCCCGACTGCGCCTTCCCACCCTGGCCATCGCCGGAAGCGAGGACGGCTCCACCCCGCCCGACCTGGTGCGCGAGACCGCGGATCTGATTCCGGGGTCGCGGATGGCGCTCATCCGCGGCGCGGGCCACCTGCCCTGCGTCGAGGCCCCAGAGACCTTTGCGGGCCACCTTGCCGACTTCATCGCCGCGACCGGGCACCTTCGGCCCGGCTGACGCGATTCGCTGCATCTGCACAATACGCTGGCCAGCGCGCCCGCGCTGCGCTAAGGGCTGCCCGACCACCACCAATCCGAGGCACCCATGCAGCTGCGCAACATCGCGATCATCGCGCATGTCGATCACGGCAAGACGACCCTGGTCGACGCGCTCTTGCGCCAGTCGGGCTCTGTCCGTGAAAATCAGGCCCTGGCCGAGCGTGCGCTCGATTCGAACGATCTGGAGCGGGAGCGCGGGATCACGATCCTGGCGAAATGCACCAGCGTCGAATGGCAGGGCACGCGGGTCAACATCGTCGACACACCCGGCCATGCCGATTTCGGCGGTGAGGTGGAGCGGATCCTGTCGATGGTCGATGGTGTGGTCCTGCTGGTGGATGCCGCCGAAGGGCCGATGCCCCAGACCAAGTTCGTGACCTCCAAGGCGCTGGCACTGGGCCTGCGGCCGATCGTGGTACTCAACAAGGTGGACAAGCCCGACGCCGAACCCGACCGCGCGCTGGACGAGGTGTTCGACCTGTTTGCCAACCTCGGCGCGAACGAGGAACAGCTCGACTTTCCCCATCTTTATGCCAGCGGCCGCTCCGGCTGGGCGGATACCGAGCTGGACGGCCCCCGCGCGGACCTGTCGGCGCTGTTTGCGCTGATCGTGGACCATGTGCGAGAGCCCACCCAGTCCGCACGCCGCGACGAGCCGTTTCGCATGCTGGCCACGACGCTTGCCGCGGATGCCTATCTGGGCCGGGTACTGACCGGTCGGGTGGAAACGGGTGTGCTGCGGGTGGGCGAGACCATTCACGCCCTCAGCCGCGACGGCGCAGAGCTGGAACGCTTTCGCGTGACCGCCATCCGCGCCTTCCGCGGCCTTGGCCAGCAGCCCATCGAAGAGGCCGAAGCCGGCGATATCGTGACGCTGTCCGGCATGAGCAAGGCCACGGTGGCCGACACGCTCTGTGCGCTTGCGGTCTCCGAGGCCCTGCCCGCCCAGCCGATCGACCCGCCCACCATCAGCGTGACCTTCGGGATCAACGACAGTCCGCTTGCCGGCCGCGAGGGCAGCAAGGTGCAAAGCCGCGTCATCCGGGAGCGGCTGATGCGCGAGGCAGAGCTGAACGTGGCGATTCGCGTGACCGACACACCGGGCGGCGAGGCCTTTGAGGTCGCGGGCCGGGGCGAGCTGCAGATGGGCGTCCTGATCGAGAACATGCGCCGGGAGGGCTTCGAGCTGTCGATCTCGCGGCCCCAGGTGCTGACCCGCGACGAGAGCGGCCAGCGCC
>JAFIEC010000310.1 GCA_020832725.1 Paracoccaceae bacterium
GTAGGAGTCTGGGCCGTGTCTCAGTCCCAGTGTGGCTGATCATCCTCTCAAACCAGCTATGGATCGTCGGCTTGGTAGGCCATTACCCCACCAACTACCTAATCCAACGCGGGCCGATCCCTCTCCGATAAATCTTTCCCCCGAAGGGCGTATGCGGTATTACTCCCAGTTTCCCAGGGCTATTCCGCAGAAAGGGGCACGTTCCCACGCGTTACTCACCCGTCCGCCGCTAAGACCGAAGTCTTCGCTCGACTTGCATGTGTTAAGCCTGCCGCCAGCGTTCGTTCTGAGCCAGGATCAAACTCTCAAGTTGAAACGCCCGAAGGCGTTCTTGACGTTCGAACCTCTGCACATCGCCCCCGATTGCTCGGGGGACGTCTCTGTTTCATGTGCTTCGAGTTCCATCGGAACCGAAGACCACATCAAACAGTGAAGCTGACACTCGCATCATCGGCTTGCGCCTAGCGAGGCGATATACAGGGTACGTCAGTCGAACCGACCGAACCGCCCACATATCTCTTCAGATTGCATCAATGTCAAAGAGCGGAGACAACATTGACAGAAGCGCCGTTTCCTTCTCGGCGCGCCCGCCTGCCTTGCCTCGTTGTTTCCCGTCGGCGGGCTGTGTTCCCCGTCTCGGTGAAGCGGTATTTACGGATGGGCCCCGACCTCCGCAAGGGGTTTTTTCGCAGACAGGCCAAAATTTTCGCATCCCCTTCCGGAAGGCCCACATCTTGTCGGATTTGCGTTACAATCCACAAGCATACTGTCTGGCCGTGCAAGAATCTTGCCGCAGAGGGTCGCTCCCGGACGATACTTCGCGCCCGGCCAGTCGACAGCGGTGCCTCAGGCTGCGCGACTCGCGCGTCCTGTCCGCCTCCGCTCCCTCAAAAGGCGCAGGAACGCCAGAATCAACGCCCCGCCCAGGTACAGAATCGGCTCCAGCGGCCAGGCCTTCACCAGCAGCAGGTAATGCGCCCCCCCCGCCAGGGCCGCCACATGGGCCAGCATGTGCAGGCGATTCCACGTCGCGGGCCCCAGGGCGCGGATCGCGCGGTCGCTGGATGTCGCCGCCAGCGGCAGCAGAATCGCAAAGCCCGCCATGCCCAGCATGATGAAGGGCCGCTCCGTCAGCCCCTTCCAGATCTCGCCCCAGTCAAGTTGCACATCGAGCAGCAGCCAGACCGCCAGATGGGCCGCCACATACCAGAAGGCGAGCAGCCCCAGCGTTCGACGAAACCGCAACAGGTTCACACCCGTCATCCGGCGCAGGGGCGTCACTGCCAGCGCCGCCAGCAGAAACTGCAGCCCCCATAGCCCGTAGCTGTGCAGAAGCACCTCCACCGGCTCGGGGCCCAGACGGTTCAGCAGCGCCAGCCCGAATATCCAGAAGGCCGGGACAAGCCCCGCCATGTGAACCATCCCTGTCGGCAGATGCCGCAGCGCCGTGTTGAGGGAGGCGGCCAGCTGCATCAGAACAGGGTCTGGGGATCCATCCCGTCATAGAAATGCGCCACCTCGTCGGCATAGCCATTGAGATGGAGTGTCGGGATGCGCCGCGCGAACAGGCCCGCTCCCACGCGCCGCTCTGTCGCCTGGCTCCAGCGCGGATGCGGCACCTCGGGGTTCACATTGGCATAAAAGCCGTATTCCCGGGGCTGCATCATGTTCCATGTCGTCGCCGGCTCGTGCTCGGTCAGGGTCATGCGCACGATCGACTTGAATCCGTATTTCCAGGGCACGACCAGCCGGATGGGCGCGCCGTTCTGGTTGGGGAGCACCTCACCGTACAGACCCACCGCCAGCAGGGTCAGCGGATGCATCGCCTCATCAAGGCGGAGCCCCTCGCGATAGGGCCAATCCAGCGCCGGCGTACGCTGCGCCCGCATTTCGGACGGGCGCAGCAGCGTCTCGAAGGCCACGTATTTCGCCCCGGGCCGGACCCCTACCCGGTCGAGCAGGTGACGCAGCTCGAAGCCGACCCACGGGATCACCATCGACCACGCCTCGACACAGCGGAACCTGTAGATCCGCTCTTCGAGAGTCACCCCGCGCAAGAGGTCGTCGTAATCATAGCTGCCCGGCCGTTCCACAAGGCCATCGATTTCCACGCTCCACGGGCTGGTGGTCAGCGCGCCTGCATGGCGTTTGGGATCGTCCTTGCCAAAGCCGAACTCGTAGAAATTGTTGTATGAGGTGATGTCATCGAAGGATGTCGGCGCCTCGTCCGTGGAGAAGGGGCCGGGCACCGTCTCCAGCGACCGGGCCGAAGCACCACCGCCCAGGGCCAGCGCGGCCGCCCCGGCCCCCGCGCCCGCCATCAGCTTTCGCCGGTTGAGCCAGACGTGCCTCGGGGTCACATCGGACCAGCGCAGATCGGATGGGGCCTTGCGCCGCATGGTCGCTCTCCTGTCAGCTTGCCAGAAACAGAGCGTAACGCGCGCGCCGCGTGGGGCAAGGGGCTGACCATTGTCTCCCGTCGATGTGATGGCAGGTCGCTCCGGCTCACGATCCGTCAACCGATCGTGACTTGATCCCCGCAACGGTCGCGGCTTAGCGCGGAACAGCTGCGGTGCAAGCCGTGCACACGGGTATTTGAGCCTGATCCGGGCTGCCTCCCTCCTGCGTAGAACCCTGTGATGCCACGACCGGCATCCACAAAACTCAGGAGATTTCCATGCTTCGCAGAACCCTCATCGCGCTTGCCGCCACCACGGCTCTGTCGGCCCCCGCCTTCGCTCAGGACCAGGACATCGTCGATATCGCAGTCGGTGCCGGCACCTTCACCACGCTCGTCGCTGCGGTCGAGGCTGCGGGCCTTGTCGACGTGCTCAAGAGCGATGGCCCCTTCACCGTCTTCGCGCCCACTGACGAGGCCTTTGCCGCGCTGCCCGAGGGCACCGTCGAGGCCCTGCTCGCAGACATTCCCACCCTGACCGCGATCCTGACCTATCACGTCGTACCCGGCGCGGTGATGTCGACCGACCTGTCCGAGGGCCTGACCGCGGCCACCGTGCAGGGCCAGGACGTGACCATCACCCTGGCAGACGGACCCAAGGTCAACGGCGCCAACATCGTGGCGGCGGACATCGTGGCCTCGAACGGCGTTATCCATGTGATCGACGCCGTGATCCTGCCCGAGTGATCGGCCGGACATGACCAGGGGGGGCGGGGTGACCCGCCCCCCTCTTCTATTTCGGACAACGGAGACAGAAACATGAATCGTCGCACAGCATTGACCGGCACGCTGCTTGCAGGTGCCGCCTTCGCGATCGGCGCCTGTGCCCCCCTGGGCGGGCAGCCCGACATCGTGGACATCGCCTCCTCGAACGCACAATTCTCCACCCTCGTCGCCGCCGTGGGTGCTGCCGGGCTTGCCGACACGCTACGCTCGGAGGGGCCGTTCACGGTCTTTGCGCCGACCGATGCGGCCTTCGCGGCGCTGCCAGAGGGCACGGTCGAGAGCCTGCTTCTGCCCGAGAACCGCGATCAGCTGGTCGCGATCCTGAGCTATCACGTGGTGCCCGGCGCAGTGACCTCCGACCAGCTTGCAGGCCAGCAGCTGGCGGTGACGACGGTGCAGGGCGGCGATGTGCACATCGACGGCCGCCGGGGTGTGCGCGTGAACCGCGCCAATGTCACCCAGGCCGACATCATCGCCTCCAACGGCGTGATCCATCGGATCGACCGCGTGCTGATGCCCCGCTGAGCCGGACATTCGCACAAGCAAAGGCCCCGCCCGAGGGCGGGGCCTTCTACTTTCGGCACAGGCTCTCAGTGCAGCGTCACCGCCTCGCCCGCACGCCTGCCCGCGACCACCAGGCCACCGGCCTCGGCATCCACGGGAACGGTGGCGCCATCCGCGATGTCCCCGCCCAGCAGAAGCTCGGCCAGCGGATCCTGCAGGCGCTTCTGGATCACCCGCTTGAGCGGGCGCGCCCCATAGACCGGGTCATAGCCCTCTCCGGCCAGCCAGGCGCGCGCCGCAGGCGTGATCTCGAGCGCGATGTTGCGCCCCGACAGCCGCTTTTGCAGCAGCTCCAGCTGGATCTCCACGATCCCGCCCATGTTGTCGCGGCTCAGCCGGTCGAACAGAACGATCTCGTCGAGCCGGTTGAGAAACTCGGGGCGGAAATGGTCGCGCACGGCACCCATCACCGCCTCGCGGGCTGCGGCGGAATCCTCTCCCTCGGACAATGCGCCCAGCGCCTGGCTGCCCAGGTTGGAGGTCAGCACGATCAGCGTCTGCTTGAAATCCACCGTGCGGCCCTGCCCGTCGGTCAGCACACCGTCATCCAGCACCTGGAGAAGCACGTTGAAGACGTCAGGATGCGCCTTCTCGACCTCGTCGAACAGCACGACCTGATAGGGCCGCCTGCGCACCGCCTCGGTCAGCACCCCGCCCTCGTCATAGCCGACATAGCCCGGCGGCGCGCCGATCAGTCGCGAGACCGAGTGCTTTTCCATGAATTCCGACATGTCGATGCGGACCATGGCACTGTCGTCATCGAAGAGGAACTCGGCCAGCGCCTTGGTCAGCTCCGTCTTGCCCACGCCGGTCGGGCCCAGGAACAGGAAGCTGCCCAGCGGGCGGTTGGGGTCGTTCAGCCCCGCCCGCGCCCGGCGCACCGCGTTGGACACCGCGACCACCGCCGCGCGCTGGCCCACGACGCGGCGGCCCAGTTCCTCTTCCATGCGCAGCAGCTTGTCGCGCTCGCCCTCCAGCATCCGCGAGGTGGGAATCCCCGTCCAGCGCTCGACGACCTGCGCGATCTGCTCGGGGCGGACGGCCTCTTCCACCAGCCGGTCGCTTTCGGCCCCTTCGGCCTCCACCAGCTGTTTCTCGAGGCCGGGGATGATGCCATAGCTCAACTCCCCCGCCCGGGCGAGGTTGCCTTGGCGCTTGGCCTGCTCCAGCTCGGCGCGGGCACGGTCCAGCTGCTCCTTGACGTCGCGGGCCGAGGCCAGCTTGTCCCGCTCCGCCTGCCAGCGCGCGGTCAGCTCGGCCGAATCCTGCTGCAGATCGGCCAGCTCCTTCTCCAGCCGCTGCAACCGCTCGCGCGAGGCCTCGTCGTCCTCCTTCTTCAGGGCTTCCGCCTCGATCTGCTTCTGCAGGATCTCGCGGTCCAGCGCATCGAGCTCTTCGGGCTTGCTGTCGACCTCCATGCGCAGGCGCGAGGCGGCCTCGTCCATCAGGTCGATGGCCTTGTCGGGCAGGAAGCGGTCGGTGATGTAGCGGTTGCTCAGCGTCGCCGCCGCCACCAGTGCCGAATCGGAGATGCGCACACCGTGGTGCAGCTCGTATTTCTCCTTGATGCCGCGCAGGATCGAGATGGTGTCCTCCACCGTGGGCTCGCTGATGAAGACGGGCTGGAAGCGACGGGCAAGGGCTGCGTCCTTCTCGACGTGCTTGCGGTATTCGTCCAGCGTGGTCGCACCGATGCAATGCAGCTCTCCGCGCGCAAGCGCCGGCTTGATCAGGTTGGCCGCATCCATCGCGCCCTCGGCCTTGCCCGCACCCACCAGCGTGTGCATCTCGTCGATGAACAGGACGATCTCGCCTGCGGCCGAGGTGACCTCGGACAGGATCGCCTTGAGACGCTCCTCGAATTCGCCGCGATACTTGGCCCCAGCCACCAGCGCGCCCATGTCCAGCGCCAGCAGCTTCTTGTTGCGCAGGGATTCGGGCACGTCGCCGTTGATGATGCGCAATGCCAGCCCTTCGGCGATGGCGGTCTTGCCGACCCCCGGTTCGCCGATCAGGACGGGGTTGTTCTTGGTCCGGCGCGACAGCACCTGCATCGCGCGGCGGATCTCCTCGTCGCGACCGATGATCGGGTCGATCTTGCCCTCCCGGGCGGCCTCGGTCAGATCGCGGGCATATTTCTTCAGCGCGTCATATCCCGCCTCGGCCCCCGCGCTGTCGGCGGTGCGGCCCTTGCGCAGGTCGTTGATGGCACCATTCAGGGCCTGGGCGTTGATCCCGCCGGCCTCCAGCGCCTTCTTGGCCTCCGAGGGCACGACCAGCAGCGCGGTCAGGATCCGTTCCACCGCGACAAAGCTGTCGCCCGCCCTGGTGGCGATCTTCTCGGCCTCGTCCAGCACTCGCGCGGTGACAGTGTCGATATAGAGCTGGTCGCCCCCGCCCGAAACCTTGGGCTGGCGCGCAACCGCCAGATCGACGGCCTGTCGCACCTGCTCGGGTTGGCCGCCCGCCCGTGCGGCCAGATTGGCCGACATCCCCTCGGGATCGTCCATCAGCGCCTTGAGCAGGTGTTCCGGGGTCACCCGCTGATGCCCCTCGCGCACCGCGATCGTCTGCGCGGCCTGCAGGAAGCCCCGCGACCGTTCGGTGAACTTCTCGAAGTTCATGTTCCACTCCTTCACAAGCGCCCGCAGTCCCGACGCCCGAAAGCGGCACGTCCCCGGCGGGCCTTGCGATGTATTTGTGCAACAGGCAGCGCGGTTGCAAGACCTGCGCTCAGCCCTTCTTGCGCGGAGTCAGAAGCTGGGCGGGCCGCGCTTCGGCCGCCTCGCGGAACAGCGAGAATGTCTGCGCGGCATAGTTCACGGCCCCCGACACATGCTCGATATGGCGCATCACCTCGGGCGTCCGCTCGGCCTCGATCAGCTGCACGGGGCGTTCCGGGCCATCCACCTCGAACAGGCAATAGAACAACGGCTCTCCCCGACGCAGCACGATGTCCTTTTCGGGCTCGTGCCACTCGAACGCCCACATCAGCGGGCGCGGCCAGACATCCACCGGAAAGCGCCCGCCAAAGATCGTGCCGGGCAGCGGAGCGGGACGGTAATGGGCGAAGGCATCGATCTGGGTAAGGTAGACCGGCTCGTCGGCGATGAAGACATAGGGAAGTTTCATCTGGATCGTGGGACGGTCGGGATAACGCCACTCCGCCTCGGGCACCATGACCAGCACGTCCCCCAGCTTGTTGCCCCGCACCGCACCGCCAGTGCCCGCCCGGTTGACAAGGCCCGCGCGCCCCGTCGCCTTGTCACGGCCGAAACCCACATGCAGATCGAAGGGGCAGCGCACCATGAAGAAGCGGCTCTCCATGTTGATCACCGCCGGGCAGCGCGCGGCCGACTTGGCATGGCCCCGGTTCGGCGGACGAAAGCTCACCCGTTCGGGAGGCGCGTAAAGCACGCCGCCCCGTTCCGGCTCGCGCAGCCAGCCGACCATCACCGGCCCCGATTTCGGCGCGCCCTCGTCTCGCGCATGGGTGATCGTTATGTGCATCGTCCCTCCCTGATGGGGCAAACTGCAGGGGCGGCCCGCGCCTGTCAACGCGCTTGCGGGGGGCGGCGCCGGGCCATAAAGGCACATGGGAATGCAAAGGATGGCCCCATGCACGACGTTCCCGCCCGCCCTGCCGCCGATGACCGGCTGATCGTCGCGCTCGACCTGCCCCATGCGGTGGCGGGCCTCGACATGGCCGGGCGGCTGGGCGATGCGGTCTCCTTCTACAAGATCGGGCTGGGCATGCTCACCGGGGGGGGCCTCGCGCTGGCGCGCGAGCTGAAGGATGAGCATGGCAAGCGCGTCTTTCTGGACCTCAAGCTGTTCGACATCGGCGCCACCGTAGAGGCTGCGGTGCGCGGGCTGGCGGCCTTCGGGCTGGATTTCCTGACCGTTCATGGCGACCCGCATGTGGTCCGGGCCGCGCGGGCGGGGGCGGGAGGATCGGAGATGTCGATCCTTGCCGTCACCGTGCTCACCTCGCTTGACAGGGCCGATCTGGATGCGGGCCTGATCATGCCCGGGGATGTGGCCGACATCGTCACCGAACGCGCGGCGCGGGCCTTCGAGGCGGGCGCGCAGGGCGTCATCGCGTCACCGCGCGAGGCGGCGGCGATCCGCGCCCTGCCCGAGGCGGCGGGGCGGCTGATCGTGACGCCGGGCGTGCGGCCCGCCGGCACCGACAGGGGCGACCAGAAGCGTGTGGAGACCCCGGCCGCCGCCATTGCCGCAGGGGCCGATCACGTGGTGGTAGGCCGACCTGTCTGGCAGGCCGCCGATCCGCGCGCGGCAGCCCGGGCCATCCGCGACAAGATCGCCCGCGTCTGAGCGGTGCGGTGCGGTCGGGCGTCACCACCCCGATGGGCAATGCTTGACAGAGGCCCATGCCCGTCCGAGTGAGAGGGTGTCTCCATCGAGGCCCGCCCATGCCCAGCCTCTGCCGCGACTGCCTGCACAGCTTCGAGACCGGCCCGCGCTGTCCCGCCTGCCGATCGCCGCGGGTGCTGGCCCATCCCGAATTGTTCGACCTCGCCATCGCCCATATCGATTGCGATGCCTTCTACGCTGCGGTGGAGAAGCGCGACCGCCCCGAGCTTGCCGATCGCCCCGTCATCATCGGCGGTGGCCGCCGGGGCGTGGTCTCGACCGCCTGCTATGTCGCACGCATCCATGGTGTGCGCTCGGCCATGCCGATGTTCGAGGCGCTGCGCCTGTGCCCGGAAGCGGTGGTGATCCGGCCCCGGATGGAGGTCTATGCCAGCCTCTCCCGACGCATCCGTGACATGATGGAAGAGCTGACCCCCGCCGTGGAGCCGCTGTCGCTTGACGAGGCGTTTCTCGATCTCACGGGAACCGCACGGCTGCACGGGGCACCACCCGCCATCCTGCTGGCACGGCTTGCGCGGCGCATGCGCCGGGAGCTGGGAATCACCGCCTCGGTCGGGCTGTCGCACAACAAGTTCCTGGCCAAGATCGCCTCGGACCGCGACAAGCCCGACGGGTTCTCCGTGATCGGCCGGGCCGAGACGCCGGATTTCCTCGCCGGGCAGCCGGCCCGCATCATCTGGGGCATCGGCGCGGCCGGGCAGGCGCAGCTTGCCGCCCATGGTATCCGCAAGGTGGGCGATCTGCTGCGCTGGGACCGGCGCGAACTGGTGCGTGTCTTCGGCAAGACGGGCCTGCGGCTGTGGCATCTGGCGCGGGGCGAGGACCGGCGCCGCGTTGCCCCCGATGCCCCGGTCAAGAGCGTCTCCAACGAGACCACCTTCGCCGAGGACATCGACGCGCCCGACCTGCTGGACGGCCATGTCTGGCGGCTTTCGGAAAAGGTGAGCGACAGGCTCAAGGCGCGCGGGCTGGCGGGGGGAAGTGTCACCCTCAAGCTGAAGCGTGCGGATCATCGCCTGTTCACCCGCTCGCTGACGCTGCCCGACCCCACCCAGCTGGCCGAGCGCATCCACGCGGCCGCGGCCGGGCTGCAATCGGCATCGGGACTGGCGGGGCCGTTCCGGCTGATCGGGGTCGGGGTGTCGGCGCTGGTTCCGGAGGCGGAGGGAGACCGGCTCGACGACCTGCTCGACCCGGAAGGCCGGAGGCGCCGGGCGGCAGAGGCCGCGCGTGACGCGATCCGCCGCAGGTTCGGCAGCGATGCGATCATCAAGGGCCGCGCCTTGCGCTGAGACGGGTTATTCGGCGGCCAGCGCCGCGCCACCGAGAGGCGTCGCCAGCGCCGCCAGCTGCGGCAGGATCGTCTCGAAGACGGCACGCAACCGGTCGAACCCGGCATGGGGGCGGATCGTGACCTCGTTCATGTAGAGGGCGCGGTCGATCTCGATCTGGACAACATGCCGGCCAAGGGCCGGGCGACCATGGGCCTGGGCCACATAGGCCCCGGCAAAGGGCGCGTTGCGCGCCACCCGAAAACCCGCATCGCGAAAGACCGCCTCGACCCGCGCCGTCAGCGCCGGATCGGCCGACGAGCCGAACCGGTCGCCCAGAATGATCTCGGGCCGGGCGATGCGGCCGTGTCCAAGGGAATCCAGCGCATCATGGGGCATCGAGTGGAGGTCGAACAGCACCGCCTGCCCGAACCGGTCGGCCGCCCGGGCCATGAGCCGGCCCAGACAGGCGTGATAGGGTCCGTGGATCGCCTCGATGCGGGCGCAGGCCTCGGCCAGCGGGATCCGGGTACGGTAGATGGCGCGTCCGTTGGACACGACACGCGGAATGACCCCAAGTCCCGAGGTGATGCGCGGGTTTCCCGGTGCCACCGGAGCCCCCTCTATCACGGCGGGATCAAGCTCCTCCGGGGCACGGTTCAGGTCAAGATAGGCCCGCGGATAGCGCGCCGACAGGAGCGGTGCGCCCGCTGCGGGGGCCGCCGCCAGAAGCAGATCCACAAAGGCATCTTCCGAAGAGCGGATGGCACGTGCATCGAGGCGCGAGGCGGCGAGAAAGGCCGCCGGATAATCGCGTCCGCTGTGGGGCGAGGCAAAGACCGCACCGCTGCGCAACACCGCAGGGTCATCCAGACGATAGGCCTCGTGATCCATGCGCCCGGCCCCTCTGCCCGCCACCGCTGCCGAGTGGTATAGTGCGTTTTGGCGGCGGGCCAAAACCCCTTGAACCGGGCGATCCTTCCTTTTATACGCCGCAAGGTCCGGAGGGGCAGGTCCGCCTGCCCGGCTTCGGGGCGCGTAGCTCAGCGGTAGAGCACTACGTTGACATCGTAGGGGTCACTGGTTCGATCCCAGTCGCGCCCACCATCCCACGGCCCCCCGGGGCCAGCTACACCGCCCGGATCTCCGGGCATTCGCGATCCGGCGCACGCGCGCCACAGACAGGAGCAGGGCCATGAAGGTCAGAAATTCGCTGCGCTCGCTCAAGGCGCGCCACCGGGATTGCCGGGTCGTGCGCCGCAAGGGGCGGGTCTATGTCATCAACAAGACCCAGCCGCGTTTCAAGGCCCGCCAGGGCTGAACGCGCGCCTCGGCGTCATGATTTCCTGCCGGCGCCCCCCCCACGGGCGG
>JAFIEC010000311.1 GCA_020832725.1 Paracoccaceae bacterium
GGGCGGCCCGGATGCGCCGGATCCTGGCGGGGGAAGGGCCGGTCGCGGGGCGCGCGGGTCTCGATCAGCGCGCCCTGGGCGACCAGCCCGCGCAACACCCCGCCCGAGACGCCCGCCAGCCGCGCGAGGTCTGCCGCGGCAAAGCCCAGCCCGCCCCCGGCCCCGTCGCCGCCATGCGCGCGCAGCATCTCCAGCACCCGCGCGCGGGCCGGGGTGAGACGCACGGGCGTGACCGGGCCCAGCCGCAGCAGCACCTCCTGGGGCGGGGGGGCACCCAGATCGGGCACCCTTGTGGCCAGCCGCAGCATCGCGGGCAGGGGGGTCAGCGTCCAGGCGGCGGCACGGGACAGAAACGCCCGAAGGCCCGGTCGCAGCGGGGGCATCTCCAGCGGATGCGCGATCTCGCGCAGTTTCTCGCGGGGGTAGTCGCCCGTTCCCGCCCCCCAGACCACGCCAGCCACCAGCCGAGGGCCCAGCGGCACCGCGACAAAGGCCCCCTCTTCGATCCCGCCGGGAGGGGCGAGGTAATCCAGTGCGCGGTCCATCAGCTGCAGCGTGAGCACCGAGACCACCGCCCCGCCGGAATGTCGCGCCGGGGCCTCGGCACATTCCGCAACTCCGGTCGTGGCGCGGGGGCTGGCTCCGGGCGGGGCACCCGGTGTGCGCCCGGCCCCGCGCTTGGGGCGGGCCCGGCCGCGCGGACATCTTCCCCCCCGCGCGGTTCCGGGCTAAGGGGGGCCGCAACTCCTCCGCCACCCCTAGTGACAGGACGCGCACCCATGAAATTCTTCGTCGATACCGCCGATACCGCCGCCATTGCCGATCTGAATGCGCTGGGCATGGTCGATGGCGTGACCACCAACCCCTCGCTGATCCTCAAGTCGGGGCGCGACATCCTCGAAGTCACGCGCGAGATCTGCGAGATGGTCGAAGGCCCGGTCAGCGCCGAAGTGGTGGCGACCGAGGCCGATGCCATGATCACCGAAGGCCGCAAGCTGGCCGCCATCGCGCCCAACATCGCGGTCAAGCTGCCCCTGACATGGGACGGGCTGAAGGCCTGCCGGATGCTGACGGACGAGGGGCATATGGTCAATGTCACGCTCTGCTTCTCGGCCAATCAGGCCCTGCTGGCTGCCAAGGCGGGTGCCACGTTCATCTCGCCCTTCATCGGGCGGCTTGATGACATCAACCTCGACGGGATGGAACTGATCGCCGACATCCGGACGATCTACGACAATTACGGCTTCGAGACGCAGATACTTGCCGCCTCCATCCGCAGCGTCAACCACGTCACCGTGGCCGCGCGCATCGGGGCCGATGTGGCCACCCTGCCGCCCGAAGTGCTGCGCAAGCTGGCCTTTCATCCGCTTACCGACAAAGGATTGGAGACTTTTCTTTCGGATTGGGCTAAAACCGGGCAAAGCATCCTCTGAAGAGGGGCCGCAGGACTGTGTTCGCGCGCAGCTTGCATGGACGGCACGGGCAGGTTTGGGTGAGCAGGGTGACGCGGCCATGAGCGATACCGCCAGGGATCTGAGCAGCAAGGGTCTGGGCAATCTGCGGGAGCGGATCATCTCCGACCCCGACATGATTCTGGACGATCGGGAATTGATGCGCGCGTTGATCGCAGCCAACGAAACCCAGATGGGCGCCAATATCGTCGATCTGCGCGGCATCGCCATGGAGCGGCTGGAGCGCCGTCTCGACCGGCTGGAAGACACCCACCGCAGCGTGATCGCCGCCGCCTACGAGAACCTTGCCGGCACCAGTCAGGTGCAGCGGGCGGTTCTGTCGCTGCTCGACCCCACCGATTTCGAGGGGTTCCTGCGCGCGCTCAACCGCGAGGTCGCCCAGAGCCTGCGGGTGGACCGGGTGAAACTGGTGCTCGAATCGGGGCTGGTGGATGCTGCGGGCCGCGCCCGGGGCGACGATGCGGCTACCGCGCTGGCCGAGGCCTTTGCCGATTCCCTCGTGGTGCGCCCTTCGGGCTGGATCGAGGATTACGTCACCGACGGGCGCAGCCTGCCGCCGCGTCAGGTCAGCCTGCGCCAGGTGGCCGATGCGCCGGTGGCCGTCTATGGCGATGCGGCGGGATGGATCCAGTCCGAGGCGCTGCTGCGGCTCGACCTTGGCGAGGGGCGGCTGCCCGCGCTTCTGGTTCTGGGCGCCGAGGACCCCCACCAGTTCCGACCCAGCCAGGGCACCGACCTGCTGGCCTTCTTCGCCGGCGCCTTCGAAAGAATCATGCGACGCTGGCTGTCGTGAGCGCGCCGCCTCCTGCCGCGACGGCGGGTGCGGCCGATCTGCTGGAGGAATGGCTGCGCCTGCGGGCGGCCACCGGTCACGCAGGCCCCCGCACGGTCGAGGCCTACCGCCGCGACGTGGCTGCCTTCTTTGGGTTTCTCGCCCTGCACAGGGGGGGGGCGGGCGGGATTGCCCAGTTGCGCGACGTCGCCACCGCCGACATGCGTGCCTTTGCCGCCCATCAGCGCCGTCGCGGCCTGGGCCCCGCCAGCATCGCCCGCAGCCTTGCCGCCATCCGTGGCTTTTACCGGTGGCTGTCCGAACGCGCGGATTTCGATGCAACCCCTGTCCTGCAGGCGCGCGCGCCCCGCCTGCGCCCCCGCCTGCCGCGCCCCGTGGACCCGGAGTCGGCCCGGGCCCTTCGCGCATGCGTGGCCGAACAGGCCGCCGAGCCGTGGATCGCGGCGCGGGACGCGGCGGTGCTGACGCTGCTGTGGGGCTGCGGGCTGCGTGTCTCCGAGGCGCTGGCGCTGATGTGGGATGCCGCCCCGCTGCCCGAGATGCTCCGGATCCGGGGCAAGGGCGGGCAAGAGCGGCTGGTTCCGGTGCTGCCCGCCGCGCGCGCCGCAGTCGAGGCCTATCGCCCCCTGTGCCCCCATCCCGCCGCCCCGGGAGCGCCGCTGTTCTTCGGGGTGCGCGGCGGGCCGCTGGGCCCCCGGGCGGTGCAGAGGGCGATGGAGCGGGCGCGGGCCGGGCTGGGTCTGCCCGCCACCGCAACGCCCCATGCCCTGCGCCATTCCTTTGCGACCCATCTGCTGGCGGCGGGGGGCGATCTGCGTACCATCCAGGAATTGCTGGGCCACGCGGCCCTGTCCACCACCCAGGCCTATACGGCGGTCGATGCGCCCCGGCTGCAGGCGATCTACGATGCCGCCCACCCCCGTGCCCGGCGCGCGCCCGCCGCACCCCGCCCGGTTGCAGCCCGCGCCCCCGGCGTCTAGGACGGCGGCGATGTCGCCTCGCCTCGCCGCCCTCTCCGTGCACATGCTGACCGCCACCGGCGCAGTCTTTGCCATGCTGGCGATGCTGGCTGCGGTGGAAGAGGCCTGGAGCATGATGTTCCTGTGGCTGGTCGTGGCCTTTGCCGTGGACGGGATCGACGGGCCGCTGGCGCGCAAGGCCGATGTGCGCCGCCACGCGCCGGAATATGACGGCGCGCTGCTCGACCTGATCATCGACTACCTGACCTATGTCTTCATCCCGGCCTATGCGCTGTTCAAGTCGGGCCTGCTGCCGGGCTGGACGGGCTGGGGCGCGATCATCCTGATCACCTTTGCCAGCGTGATCTATTTCGCCGACACCCGCATGAAGACCCGCGACAACAGTTTCTCGGGATTTCCGGCGTGCTGGAACATGGTTGTGCTGGTGCTGTTCGCGCTGCAGCCGCCCTTCTGGATCAGCCTTGCCGTGGTGGCGGTGCTGACGCTGGCGATGTTCACGCCGCTGCCCTTTGTCCACCCCATGCGCAGCCTGCGCGGCCGGGCGCTCAGCCTGCCGGTGGCGGTGGTCTGGACCCTCTGCGCGGCCTGGGCCGCCTGGGACGATTTCGCGCCGCCCGAACCGGTGCTCTGGGGCTTGCTGGCGACATCGCTCTACCTGCTGCTGGCGGGGATCGTCATCGCGAGACTCCCCAGGGCCTCGCGTCCGGGCTGAACCGCCCGTACACGCGGCCACCCTCCGCGACCGCCCGCACCTGCCACACCGCCCCGGCCATGCGCGCGGGCGCAAGATGCGTGCTTGAGAATAGAGTGAGGGTCAGGGGCTGGTCCCGGCCTGCGCGACTTCGGGCAGGGCAGCGCCCGCGAAACGCCTTGGGCGGGCGGTGGGGCGTTGAGCGGGCGCTTTGCTGCCCGGCACGGGGAACGCCCTCCCTTGCGTCTAGGGCGCCACCCCGCGCGCCGCGGTGTCG
>JAFIEC010000275.1 GCA_020832725.1 Paracoccaceae bacterium
CGTGACATGGGGCACCAGCCCCGAGGACGTGATCCCCATCACCGGCACCGTGCCCCATCCCGAGGATTTCACGGGCGGCAAGGTGGAGGCCGCGCGGCGGAGCCTTGAATACATGGGCCTGACGCCCGGTCAGAAGATGTCGGAGATCGAGATCGACACCGTCTTCATCGGCTCCTGCACCAATGGCCGTATCGAGGATTTGCGCGAGGTGGCCCGCGTGGTCGAGGGCCGCAAGGTGCGCGAAGGGCTGCGGGCGATGGTCGTGCCCGGCTCGGGCCTCGTGCGGGCCCAGGCCGAGGAAGAGGGCATCGCGCAGAAGCTGATCGAGGCGGGTTTCGACTTCCGCCTGGCCGGGTGTTCCATGTGCCTTGGCATGAACCCCGACCAGCTGTCGCCGGGTGAACGTTGCGCATCCACGTCGAACCGCAATTTCGAGGGTCGTCAGGGCTATCGCGGTCGCACCCATCTGGTCAGCCCCGCCATGGCCGCCGCCGCCGCGATCACCGGGCGGCTGACGGATGTGCGGGAGTTGATGTGACGCGCCCGCCTGCAACCACCGCATGGCACCGGTGCGGCCGGTGCCACCCCCAATGGAAGTGGGGCGCCCCCGGCGCTCCGCGACGGGCGGGAGCCCCCCTTGTTCCGGAGAACAGCGCATGACCCCCTTCACCACCCTGACCAGCGTCGCGGCCCCCCTGCCTCTGGTGAATGTCGACACCGACATGATCATTCCCAAGCAGTTCCTGAAGACGATCCACCGCACGGGTCTGGGGAAAAGCCTCTTCTACGAGATGCGTTATGACCGGGAGGGCAACGAGCAGCCGGATTTCGTGCTCAACCAGCCCGCATGGCGGGAGGCGGGCATCCTTGTCGCCGGCGAGAATTTCGGATGCGGCTCGTCGCGGGAACATGCTCCCTGGGCGCTGATGGACTTCGGTATTCGCTGCGTGATCGCGCCCTCCTTTGCCGATATCTTCTACAACAACTGCTTCAAGAACGGCATCCTGCCGATCGTGATGCCGCAGGATGTCGTCGATCGCCTGATGGACGATGCCCGCAAGGGCGCGAACGCGCGTCTTGCCGTCGATCTGGAGGCGCAGACAGTCACCGGGGCCGACGGCACCGTATACCGGTTCGAGATCGATCCCTACCGCAAGCATTGCCTTATGGAGGGGCTCGACGATATCGGCCTGACGCTCGAAAAGGCAGCTGCGATCGACACTTTCGAATCGGCCCGGGCATCAAGTCACCCCTGGCTCTGAGCGTGACGCGCGTCCCGGTTGCAACAGTCGCAGGCCGAGAGGTCGGCCTGCGCCCTCTCGGTTGATGCGTCCCTTGACCCCGGCCGCCTGCCGCGCGACACTCGTCGCCTGAGGTATCGCCTTGGCACGAGCACCCGCAGAGGTTGCCGACCGAGGCCGGAAACGAGGCAGGGGCAGTGGTTACATATTTGCTCGGCGCAAGTGTGCGTGGGGTTCTGGTCGCCTTGGCGATCATGGTCCCCTCCTTCATTTTGCCCGACCTGGCGCAAGAAGCGCGGCAGATCGCGGTGCTTGTGGCTGTCGTGGCCTTCTGCATCGTCCTGTTCGAATATGGCTCATCGCATCCCGGGCTGGTGGAGTTCCGCTTTGCGCCACCCTTCAACCGAATCCGCTATCTGTCGCTCCTTTTCTGCGTGATCGCGATTGCGCTGCTGTTTCGGCAGGCCAGCGCGCCCGGCCCGGCGAGCCATGCGGTCACACTCGTGGGTGATGTGATGGGGCGGGCGCTCGATGTCCCCTATTCGCCGGTGCAGCTTCTGGTGGCGGCCCTGGCGGATCCCGCCGATCGCGCGCGGGTAGAGCTGATCCGCGCCGCAGCCGGGCTGTCCTATGGCATCTCGCTGGTGATGCTTGCGATTTTCTCGATCTTCATTCGCGTGCTCGACTGGCCGCTGGGCCGGGGCGCGTTCAATCTGTGGCTCAACCTTCCGACCTTCGATCCGCTGGCGCAGCGTGATGTGGCAGCGCATCTGCTGCGCGATGCCCGCTTCAATGTGGTGATCGGTCTGGCGCTGCCATTCCTCATCCCGTTTCTTGCCGCCGGGGCCGCAGGTGTGCACGATCTGAGCAGCGTCGCGGCCAATCAGCCGCTTTTGTGGGGGGTGACTCTTTGGGCGTTTCTGCCGGCGAGCCTGTTCATGCGCGGTGTTGCGATGGCCCGCCTGGCGGCCCTCCTGCGGGAGAGCGCATCGGCGCCGAGACCCGGTGCGCCCGCGCGCACAGCGCCCGCCGCCGTCACTCCTCCGCGCTGAGCCGGGCGGCCGCCCTGTTCACCTTGCGGCCCATCGCCCTGGCCCTGGTCGCGATGTTGATTGCGGGCCATTGTGTGCCGCAGGCTGCGGCCAGCGCGCCCGCGCCCCTGCCCGAGGCTGGTACGATTCGGCTGGCCGTCTTTCACGGGGCGTTTTCGCGACGGCGGCCCGGAGAGCTGGTGCGCGAGCTTGAGCGTGGGAGCCCCGCGCTCGAGGCCTCTCTTGCAGCGCTTGTGGCAATCGCCCCCGATGTCGTGCTGCTCTCGAGGATCGACTGGGATGCCCGCTCGATCGCGCTGTCGCTGCTGCAGGAGCGGCTGGCCGAGGCTGGCCACGCGATGCCTCACGTCTTTCATGCCCGGCCCAATTCGGGCCTGCCTGCGGGGCGCGATCTTGTGGGCGGCGGCCGGCCCGGGGTTGCGCGCGATGTACAGGGTTATGGTCGTTTTTCCGGCCATGGCGGCATGGCGCTTCTGTCGCGTCTGCCGCTGGAGGCGGAAAGGGCGGCCGACTACACTGCCCTGCGCTGGGCTGATCTGCCGGATGCGCGGCTGCCGCATCTCGATGGCGCGCCGTTTCCCTCGTCCGAGGCCCTCGCGGTGCAGCGCCTGTCCTCTGTCGGGCTGTGGGACGTGCCCGCGCGCCTGCCCGGTGGCGGGGTCCTGCGGCTGCTTGCAGGCGTTTCGACACCCCCGCTTCCCGATGGGCCCGCCGGGCGCAACGCGCTGCGCAATGCCGATGAGGCGCGGTTCTGGTTGGCCTATCTCGATGGCTGGGCCCCGCCCGGCGGTTTGCCTCCCGCAGCCGGAGAGCCGTTAGCGCTGCTGGCGCACCTGAACGCCGACCCCGACCGTGGTCTGGGGCAGACAGCCGCGATCCGCGCGCTTCTGGCACATCCGCGCCTGCAGGACCCGTTCGCACACCCCGCAGAGGCGGCCACGGCCCTGATCGGCGAGGAGGGGTTGCGGCTGTCCTATGTCCTGCCGGATGCCACGCTTGCCGTCGTGGCGGCGGGCCTGCTGTGGCCCGATATCGACGAGGGCGAGCGGGCGGGGCGCAATGCGGTCGTCTGGGTGGACATCCGCCTGCCGCCCGTGCCTTGACCACACCTGTCCCCCGGTCTAGGCCAGCGCCGACAGTCACGGAGTGCGAGCCAATGTCCAACCCCTCCCTTCTCATCCTGCCGGGCGACGGCATCGGCCCCGAGGTCATGGCCGAGGTGCGCAAGGTCATCGACTGGTTCGGCACCCGCCGGGGCATCATGTTCGACGTGTCCGAGGATCTTGTGGGCGGCTGCGCCTATGATGCCCATGGCACGCCCCTTGCCGATGCCACGATGGAGCGCGCGCAGGAAGTCGATGCCGTGCTTCTGGGGGCCGTCGGCGGGCCGAAATACGACAACCTCGATTTCTCGATCAAGCCGGAGCGCGGGCTCTTGCGGCTGCGCAAGGAAATGGACCTCTACGCCAACTTGCGTCCCGCCCAGTGTTTTGACGCGCTGGCGGATTTCTCCTCACTCAAGCGCGATGTCGTCGCAGGCCTGGACATCATGATCGTGCGTGAACTGACGTCGGGTGTCTATTTCGGAGAGCCGCGCGGCATCTTCCGCGAGGGCAACGAGCGTGTGGGCATCAACACCCAGCGCTACACCGAATCCGAGATCGCCCGGGTCGCCCGCTCGGCCTTCGAGTTGGCGCGCCGTCGCGGCAACCGGGTCTGTTCCATGGAGAAGGGCAACGTCATGGAATCGGGCGTCCTGTGGCGCGACGTGGTGCAGGAGGTGCACGACGCCGAATACGCCGACGTCGAGCTGAGCCACATGTATGCGGATGCGGGCGCCATGCAGCTGACACGCTGGCCCAAGCAGTTCGACGTGATCGTGACCGACAACCTCTTTGGCGACCTTCTGTCCGATCTGGCCGCGATGCTGACCGGAAGCCTTGGCATGCTGCCGTCGGCCAGCCTTGGCGCGCCGATGGCCAACGGACGACCAAAGGCGCTTTACGAGCCGGTCCACGGCTCGGCCCCGGACATCGCCGGACAGGGCATCGCCAACCCGATCGCCTGTATCCTCAGCTTTGCCATGGCGTTGCGGTATTCGTTCGATCTCGGTGACGAGGCCGATCGGCTGGAGGCTTCGGTTCAGGCCGTTCTGGCCCAGGGCCTGCGCACGGCCGACCTGATGGGTCCCGAAGGCGGCCAGCCGGTTGGCACAGCCCAGATGGGTGACGCCATCGTGGCGGCGCTCGAGGCCTCGGTCTGATTCCTCACTCCGGGCCGTCGCCCTGTGCGACGGCCGCCCGCGCGGTGGCCTGATCCGGCGGCGGCTCGGCAGGGCTTCCGGGTGGGGTCCAGGCCATGCGCTCGTAATGGACGATGCGCTGGACATGGGTCGCCGCCCTGCGCAGCCAGCGCAGCGCATCCGCCACCTGCATCACCTCGGCAACCGTCAGTCCCAGAACATGGGGCGGGTGGCGCAGAACGCTGTGGCGTACCCGGGCCTCGATCCGGGCAAGACGTGTTTCAAGCCGTGCAAGGCGCGCCTCCAGCGCCCCGTCGCCGCCTTCGATCGCATGGCGCTCCAGGCACCCGGCCAGAAGGCGCACCCCATGGCGCAGCCGGTCGGTACGCGCCGCCCGGCGCAGCCGCGCGGCCTGGGTGGCGCGGTACTGAAGCCTGCGCAGATGGTCGAGTTGCTGAAGCTGGGCGTTCAGCCGGGACAGCCCCCTCTCGTCGTCTTCCGAGACCCCTATCCGCGCAACGAAACCCTGCACCTCCTCCAGTTCCTCGGCCGCGCGTGCCGCAGCATTGGCCAGAGCCTCATGCGGGACCGAATCGCGGAGCGCGGCGGCAAGTGCTGCAAAGAGGGCATTCGCGACCTCCTGCAGGACCCTGCCCGAGACATCGAGTGCTGCCGCACTGTCGGACAAAAGTCGCCGGTCCAGCAGCGCGGAGGGCCGCGCCTCCTCCCGCTCGGGCAAAAGCCGTATGATCAGCGCCGCAAAGGCCGGGGTGAGGGGCAGCATGACCGCGACGCCCGCAAGGTTGAACCCGGTGTGGAACAGCACCAGCGCAAGCTGCGCATCATTGCCCAGCGTCTCGCGGGCCAGCACGGCGGCGAAGGGATCGATCAGCACCAGCGCAAGCAGCCCCCCCGCGATGTGATAGAGCAGATTCGCAAGTGCTGTCTGCTGCACGGCCCGGTTGCCGCCCACTGCGGCCAGGAAGGCGGTGAAGGTCGTGCCCACATGCATCCCCACCACCAGGGACGCGGCCTGTTCAAATCCGATCGCACCGCCCGACAGCAGGACCAGGACCGCGGCTACCCCCGCCGAGGAGCTCTGCGTGAGCATCGTCACCGCGATCCCGATGGCGACAAGCTGCGCCCGGCCCCAGGGGCCGGCGTCGGGAAAGCTTGCGGGGGTGATCTGTCCTTCCCAGGCGGCCATCGCAGCCTGCATCATGTCAAGCCCGATGAACACAAGCGCGAAGCCCGCAAGCCCCCTTCCCGCCCGCGCCAGTTGCCCGGGTCCCAGCAGCGCAATCAGGCTGGCCAAGAACAGAAGCGGCAGCGCGATCACGCCCAGCTTGAGCCTGAAGCCAACGAACAGCACCAGCCAGCCGGTAAAGGTCGTGCCCACGCTGGCACCATAGAGCACGCCAAGCGCCTGCGGAAAGGCCATCAAACCCGCGCCGACAAACCCCACCGTCATGACCATCGTCGCCGAGGAGGACTGGATCGCCGCAGTGGTCGCGGCCCCCGTGAGCGCGCCCGAAAGCGGCGTGCGGGTAAAACCCGCAAGCAGCCCGCGCGCCCGGTCGGAGGCGAGTTCGCGCAGGGCGGTCGTCATGGTCTGCATCCCGAACAGGAACAGCCCGATGCCACCCAGAAGAAGGAGAAGGTCGCCAGACATGATCAGCCAGTCTTGCCGCGGTCGCGCGCCACCGCAAGGGCCCTGCCGACGCGCCATTGCCCGCTTGCAATGGTCCAAGCGACAGGCTAACCCGCATCCAGCGTCGGAGTGTAGCTCAGCCTGGTAGAGCACTGTCTTCGGGAGGCAGGGGCCGGAGGTTCGAATCCTCTCACTCCGACCAGACGCCCGCTGCGGGTGTGCCGGTCAACCGACACTCATCCGCACCGAACTCATCCCCTCCACTTCGAAGCGCCAGGCCCCCGGGCCATCAGGAAAGCGGGTTGGCACAAGGCTGCCGGTCATCACGAGGCTGCCTGCGGGCATCGTCTCTCCGCGCGCGCCAAGATGGGCGGCCAGCCATGACAGCGCTTGCAGGGGCCCGCCCAGCGCATCGCTGGCTGGGCCCTCGTCAAGGGCGAC
This sequence comes from Paracoccaceae bacterium, assembly GCA_020832725.1. Taxonomy (GTDB): domain Bacteria; phylum Pseudomonadota; class Alphaproteobacteria; order Rhodobacterales; family Rhodobacteraceae; genus JAFIEC01. The sequence continues at coordinate 6,628 of JAFIEC010000275.1, forward strand.
GTCATCCACGAACAGGCGGCCCGTCCTGCCCTGGAGATCGGGCGGAAGCGGCTGGCGGGGCCCCAGGACGACACCGGCGTTCCAGGCGTTGTCAGCCACCAGCGACAGCACATCGGCGGTGGCATAATCGGCCCGGCGGTCGTCCACCAGTTCGAAGGCCGGCGCGGCCCAGGCTACGGCGCGGGCGATCTCGTCAAGACTGCGGGGACGCGGATCGGGGGGCAGCTCCGCGCCGACGCCCAGGCAGATCTCGCATTCCACGCCCAGCCGCCCGAAAGAGGACAGCGCCGCGCTGTGCCCGTCGGGCAGCACGGCTGCGCTGGTGATGACGCCCGAGACGGGAGTGTCGATCCCCAGAAGGGCCTGCATCCGCGGTGCGGTCAGCGCGATCTTCCATCCGGCATGGGATGGCGCGCCGATACGGGCCACGAACGCCGCCTGCACTTCATAAGCGTCTGCCATGCTGCCCAACCCCGCCTCGGCGGCAAAGGGTGTGAAACCTGCGCCCCTCGCGTGCTCGGCAGCCAGCCATTCAACCAGCTCCTCCGTGCCTCGGGGCGGTAGTGCCCGCTCGTTCCCGTCGCCCATGGCTGCCCCCTTCCGCCCTCAGCCGGTGACGGCTGTCGCCTCGATCTCGATCAGGAATCCGGGCAGGGCGAGGGCCTGCACGCCCACAACGGTGTTGGCGGCGGGCACGACATCGCCATAGAATTCGCCCATGGCGGGGGCGATGGTCATCAGCTTGTCGGGGGTATGGTCGACGATGTAGGTGCGCAGCCGAACGACGTCGGCAGGCCCGGCACCGGCTGCGGCAAGTACCGCCTTGAGATTGGAGAGCGCCTGCCGTGCCTGGGCCGCAAGATCACCCTCGCCCACCAGGTTGTGTCCGGAATCCCAGGCGACCTGACCCGCGCAATGGATCGTTCGCGCGCCGGTCGAGACGACTGCGTGGGAGAAGCCGTATTCCACTGAGGTATAGAGTTCGGACGGGTTGAGGCGTTCTGTCGGCATGGGGCGCTCCTTGCTGATGGGGCAGGCCGCCCCGCGCCAAGATTGCCACAGATCGTCGTGACGGACAGCCGGAAATGCGCGGGGCTGTCCGATATGCCCGGGCTCAGGCGGTTATCGGCTCCCATGTGGCGCAGATGTCGGGGCCCAGCGCCTCCAGCGCCTCCAGCCGAAAGCGGGGGGCGAGGGCGAGGCGCGCGATCTCCATGGAGGCCAGCGCAGGGCGTCCCTCCGCCCCGAGCGCCAGGCCCGCCGAGAAGGTGATCACCCGGTCCACCATCCCCGCCGAGAGCAGACTGGCGGCCAGCTGGCCGCCGCCCTCGCAAAAGATGCGCGTGAGCCCCGCATCGCCCAGCGCGCCCAGCATCTCGCCCGGGTCGAGCGAGCGTTGGGGGCCAAGAGGGCAGGAGATCGTGACCGCGCCTGTTTCCTGCCATGCCTGCCGCGCGGAGGCGGGCGCACCCGGACCATGCACCATCCAGACAGGCACCGTGCTTGCGCTGCGCCCCAGCCTGCTGCCGGTCGAGAGGCGCAGCCGCGTGTCGCAGACGATGCGCAGGGGCTGGTAGTCCATGCCCAGCCCGCGAACCGTCAGTTCCGGATCGTCGGCCAGCGCCGTGCCAATGCCGACCATCACGGCATCGTGTCGGGCCCGCAAGGCATGGACGGCACGGCGCGCCTCGGGCCCGGTGATCCAGCGACTCTCTCCAGATGCGGTGGCGATGCGCCCGTCCAGCGAGGTGGCCAGCTTCAGCGTCACGAATGGCCGTCCCCGTCGAATGCGCGACAGAAAGCCTTCGGTGATCCGGGCCGCCGCGCTGCTACAGACCCCTTCGGTCACCAGGATGCCCGCGGCCCGCAGCATCGCGTGGCCGCCCCCCGCCACCCGCGGGTCGGGGTCCGTCAGGGCCGTCACCACCCGTGCCACGCCCGCTCCGATCAGCGCCTCGGCGCAGGGGGGCGTCTTGCCGGTATGGGCGCAAGGCTCCAGCGTGACATAGGCCGTGGCTCCCCGTGCTGCGTCACCGGCGCGGGCCAGCGCCTGCGTTTCGGCATGGGGCCGGCCGCCCGGAGCCGTCCAGCCGCGCCCGACGACACGTCCCTCGCGTACGAGAACACATCCGACATTGGGATTGGGCCAGCAGCACCCCTCGCCGCGCTGCGCAAGACCCAGCGCCATGCGCATCCAGCGGATGTCCTCCGCCCGGGCGGCCGTGCCGTGGTTGGTCATTTCTCGTCGAGCGGGGGCGGGCGCAACTCGGCGACGAATTCCTCGAAATCGTCGGCCTGCTGGAAGTTCTTGTAGACGCTGGCAAAGCGGACATAGGCGACGGTATCGATCCGGGCCAGCGCCTCCATGACGATGGCGCCGATCCGCTCGGAGGGGATGTCGGTCTCGCCGGCGGATTCAAGCCGGCGCACGATGCCCGAGATCATCTGGTCGATCCGCTCGGGTTCGATCGGGCGCTTCTGCATCGCAATGCGGATGGATCGGGCAAGCTTGTCACGGTCGAAATCCTCGCGCTTGCCGTTGCGCTTGATCACCACGAGATCGCGCAACTGCACCCGTTCATAGGTGGTGAAGCGGCCCCCGCAGGCCGGGCAGAAACGACGCCTCCGGATGGCGGCGTTGTCCTCCGCCGGGCGCGAGTCCTTGACCTGGGTATCCACATTTCCGCAAAAGGGGCAGCGCATGCACTCATCCTCGGCCTGGCGTCAAGACCATAGCACTATAGGCAAACGCCCACAGCTTGGGTAGATGCAAATCCCGCCCCCAAGATAGGGCATGATCCGGCAGAGGCCTGACGATGATCCCGCGCAAGGCTCTCACGGTTGCGGTCCTGTTCATGGCCCTTCACGCAATCCTCGCGGCGGCGCTGCCATTGGTGGATGACGAGGCCTATTACGCCTTCTGGG
>JAFIEC010000316.1 GCA_020832725.1 Paracoccaceae bacterium
TTGGGGGCTGTGGGGGCGAGTGTACGGCGAGCCGCGTCTTCCATCCCCATCACTCTCCCTGCGCGCCCCTGAAATTCCGCGCGCCTTCCGCGTGCCGCAAATGGCGGAGAAGGCTTGCTGGCCCGATATTTCCCGATTCTCGACTGGGGCCGCAGCTACAGCCTGCGCCATCTTGAAAGCGACCTGGTAGCGGCGGTGATCGTCACCATCATGCTGATCCCGCAATCGCTGGCCTATGCGCTGCTGGCCGGGCTGCCGCCGGAATACGGCCTCTATGCCTCGATCGCGCCGCTGGTGCTCTATGCGATTTTCGGTACCTCGCGCACGCTGGCGGTGGGGCCGGTGGCGGTCGCCTCGCTGATGACGGCGGCAGCCGTGGGCAACCTCGCGCAGCAGGGCACCCCGGAATATGTCGCAGCGGCCATCGCACTGGCCTTCCTGTCGGGCATCATGCTCATCGTCATGGGGTTCCTCAGGCTGGGCTTTCTGGCCAACTTCCTCAGCCACCCGGTGATCTCGGGCTTCATCACCGCCTCTGCCATCATCATCGCGGCGGGCCAGATACAGAACCTCTCGGGCATCCCGCTTTCGGGGCACAACCTGCTGGAGATCGTGGTCAGCTTCTGGCGCAATGCCGATGCGGTGAACTGGCCGACACTGGTCATCGGGCTTGCGGCCACGGGCTTTCTGTTCGCGGCGCGCAAATGGATCAAGCCGGGGCTGTCCCGCATCGGCCTGCCGGCGCGGCTGGCCGATCTGGTGGCAAAGCTGGCGCCGATCATGGCCATCGTCGTCACCACCCTTGCCGTGCACCGGATGGGGCTGGACGCGGCGGGCGTCTCGGTGGTGGGAGAGATCCCCAATGTGCTCCCCTCGCCCAGCCTGCCCCCGCTCGACCCCGGCCTCTGGCTTCAGATCGCCATCCCCGCGTTGCTTCTGTCGATCGTCGGCTATGTCGAGACCATCTCTGTGGCCCAGACCCTTGCGGCCAAGCGCCGCCAGCGCATCGACCCCGATCAGGAGCTGATCGCGCTGGGCGCGGCCAATGTGGGCTCTGCCATATCGGCAGGTTTTCCGGTCACGGGCGGGTTTTCGCGCTCGGTCGTGAACTACGAGGCCGGGGCCCAGACCCCGGCTGCCGGGGCCTTCACGGCGGTGGGCATCGCGCTGGCCACGGTGTTTCTCACGCCGCTTCTGTTCTTCCTTCCCAAGGCGACACTTGGGGCGACCATTGTCGTCGCGGTCCTGTCGCTGGTGGATTTCAAGACGATCCGCACCACCTGGGCCTATTCAAAGGCGGATTTCACCGCCGTGATCGCCACGATCGTGCTGACACTCGCCGCAGGTGTCGAGGCGGGGCTGGTGGCGGGCGTGGTCATCTCGCTGTTTCTCTATCTCAAGCGGACCTCGCGGCCCCATTTCGCCATCGTGGGCCGCGTCCCGGGAAGCGAGCATTTCCGCAACATCCTGCGCCACAAGGTGGAGACCCTTCCGGCTGTCCTGGCGATCCGGGTGGACGAGAGCCTCTATTTCCCCAACGCCCGCTTTCTGGAGGACACGATCAACGCCCGTGTCGCCGCCGACCCTGCGGTGCGCCATGTCGTGCTGATGTGTTCGGCCGTGAACTTCATCGACACTTCAGCGCTGGAGAGCCTCGAGATGATCAACGCCCGCCTTGGCGATGCTGGCATCCAGCTGCACCTGTCCGAGGTGAAGGGCCCGGTCATGGACCGGCTGGAGCGGTCGCACCTGCTTCACGAACTGACCGGCGAGGTGTTCTTCAGCCAGATGGACGCGCACCGCGCCCTGTCGGCTGACGCGCCTCTGCCGCCCGAAGGCGATACAGACGCAAAGGCCGCTCAGTAAGCTGCGCGGGCCTCGGCCAGAGCATCGCGCAGGCAGGTGCTCTGCGCCCCGATCTGGCGCAGCCGCCCCTCGCCGCCGCGCACGGCCAGAAGCATCTGGCGCAGGGCGACGGCCTCGCCCCGAGGGCTGGCGGCGAAATCCTGCGAGGACACCAGCGCCTCCACCGGAGAGCCCAGCCGCCATAGCCCCTCGATCCGGCCGACGGCCTCCAGCGCCACGGGCAGGCAAGGGGCGAAATCCTCTCCCGGACAGGCCCGCGCGCAGATCAGCGCCACCGGGGCTGCCAGCTCGGCAGTCTCCAGCCAGCGCGCCACGGCCCAGGGCAAGGCTGCCTCTCCCGCCAGAGCGGCGGCAGGATGGCCTGCGGCCAGCGCCTCCGTCGCCTCGGGCAGCCCTGCAAACACGCCCATCCCCTCGGGAAATCGCGGATCGGCCGCTGCCTCGGCCAGGTCCGGCGCGCCACGGGCCACCGCCCTCAACACCGCCAGACGCGCGGCCCGCATCTCTCCGGCCCCTGCCAGATCAAGCGCGATCGACGCACCCGCGCCCGGCCGCTCCAGCGCCGCAAAAAGCGCGACGATGCCCCCCTCCGCCTCGGCCTCCTCACGGGTGATCCATGGGCGGCCGTCCGCGTCGCGCAGCAGCGCCAGCCGCTCGGCCAGGGGCAGGCGGGCCAGCCACGGACCATGCAGCACGGGGCGACGGGCGATCTGCCACAGTAGGAGACGTGCCGACAGGTTGCCCGCCTCGGCCGCCTCGGCCAGAAGGGGCAGCGCCTCGTCCTCGTTTCCCGAAAGCCACAGACCGAAAGGTTCGGCAAATGCCGGGGCCTCGGAACCGGGCAGCGGGCGAGCCGTCTCCTGGGCGGCAAGCGCCGGGCTGCACAGGAACAACCCCGCCCACAGCGCCAGCGCAAGGCCCGCCCGGGTGCGCATCACCCCGACGCCGTCGCGGCGACGACCGCGCGTCGGGTCATCACGCCCACCAGATGCGCCCGGTATTCCGACGATCCGTGCATGTCGCCGATCATGCCCTCGGCGGGCAGCGACAGCGCCTCCAGCACTCCGGGTGCGAAGTCATCCTCCAGCGCGGCCTCGGCCTCGGTCCAGCGGAACACACCGTCCTCCGCTGCCCCCGTCACCGCAACCCGTACACCCTCGGCCATGCGGGCCACGAACACGCCCACCAGCGCAAAGCGTGACGCGGGCTGCACGAACTTCTGGTAGCTGGCGGCCTCTGGCAGCGCAAAGCGCACCTCGGTCACGATCTCGCCGGGCTCCAGCGCGGTGGTGAACATGCCCTGAAAGTAATCGTCTGCGGCATGCGTGTTGCGGTCGGTGACGATGGTCGCCCCCGTGCCCAGCGCCGCAGCAGGATAGCAGGCGGAAGGGTCGTTGTTGGCGAGGCTGCCGCCGATGCTGCCCCGGTTGCGCACGGCCGGGTCGCCGATATGGGCCGCAAGTGCGGCCAGTGCGGGAAAACGGGCGGCCGCCTCGCGGGCGACTGTGGCATGCGTCGTGCCCCCGCCGATGCACAGCAGATCGCCCTCCATGCGCACAAAGCGCAATGCCGCGATGCCCGACAGGCTGACCAGGCGCGAAGGGGCCGCCAGCCGCTGCTTGAGCGTGGGAATGAAGGTCTGGCCGCCACCCAGCGCCTGGGCGTCCTCGTCGGCCAGAAGGGCCACGGCCTCATCAACGGTGGCGGGGCGGGCGAATTCGAAATCGTACATGTCTGTCTCCCTGGGGCCGGTCGCTTGCGTGTCGCGGCTCAGGCCGCTGCAGCGGCGTCGCCCCGAAGTTCCGCCGCGGCGGCAAGGATCGCCCTGACGATGTTGTGATAGCCCGTGCAGCGGCAGATGTTGCCCTCCAGCCAGACGCGCACCTCGTGTTCGGAGGGGTCCGGGTTCACCTGCAGCAGGCCCGCCGCCGACATCACCATGCCTGGCGTGCAATAGCCGCATTGCAGGCCATGGTGCTCCTGAAAGGCGCGCTGGATCACCGACAGCGTGCCGTCGGGCGCGGCCATCCCCTCGATGGTGCGCACCTCGGCACCCTCGGCCTCCAGTGCGAACATCGCGCAGGATTTCACCGGAACCCCGCCCACATGCACCGTGCAGGCACCGCACTGGCTGGTATCACAGCCGACATGAGTGCCGGTCAGGCCCAGTTGCTGACGCAGGAAGTCAACCAGAAGCGTCCGGCCCTCCACCTCGCCCGAAACCTCCCGTCCGTTCACCATCATCGCGACCCGTGTCATTCGCACCCCTCTTTCCGGCCTGTTCGACCGTTCTGTTATTGCACATCGCCATTGCGCTGAGAACCGGCCCTTTCAGGCGCATCTGCGGCCAAGGCAACCACATGATCGCCGGCCTCTGCAAGGACGGCCTCCAATGTCTCGCTGCCCGACAGCGCGGCCACCCCCTCGAAGAAGCGCCGCCCCAGAACGAGAGGGGGGGCATGGGGCGCCCGCCCCTCGAGGCCGACGATCTCGCGCCCGTCCTCGGGACTGAAGGCCGCCAGCATCCGGGCGACATCCCCGGCCTCCGGTGCGCCATCGGGGCCGGGTTGCAGCAGCAATGCCGCATCCGCCGTCTCGGGAAGGGCCGCCATCGCCGCAGCCAGCACGTCGCCCGGCCCGGCACCCGCCCGCAGGGGCAGGCAGGTCCATCCGGGCGGGGCCGCCGCATCGGGGGGGCAAAGCGCAAGATGGGCCGTCACCTCGGGCAGTCGGAGCAACGGGGGCGGCGCACCCGCGCCGGGCAGCAGAACCGCAACAGCGCGCATCCGGCCCGGCCCCGCGGCCCGCCCGCCCCCCGACCGGGGTTGCGGCCGGGTGGAGATCTCCTTGAGCAGGCCGCCCACACCCATCGCCGCAATATCCTCCGAGGATACGGACAGCCCGCAGGCCAGCCGCTCCAGCACCCAATCGGCCCCGTTCAGCGCAGGTGCCCGCGCGCAGCCGGGCAGCCCGATCACCGGCCTGCCGCCCTGCCGGCCCAGATACAGCAGGTTGCCCGGATCGACTGGCATGCCGAACCTCTCCAGCTGTCCACCCGCCAGTGCCAGCGCGGCAGGGCCCACATCGGCACGGTCGGACGTGGCCGAGGCGGTCAGCACCAGCACCAGATCGCCCGGTGCCGCCGCCAGTGCCGCCGCCAGCGCGTGGGGCTCGTGCGCGACGCTCGGCCCCTCCTCCAGCACGATGCCGAGACCGGCAAGCCGCGCCTCCACCGCTGCATGGCCCTTGGACAGCAAGCTGTCCTTCATGCCGGGCAGCC
>JAFIEC010000322.1 GCA_020832725.1 Paracoccaceae bacterium
CCGGCGCGGGGGGGCGCGACGCCATGGGTGTTCCCTTGTGCGTCGCGCGCACCCCCGCCGCGCGCGACGAACTGTTTCTGGCGGGGGCGAAGCAACATGACCGTACCCCCTCACTGCGCCCAGGACGGGCGCCCGGGGGCGCCGGCCGGAGTTTGCGGTGTGGCAGAGGCTTGCGGTGGGGCCGAGGGCTGCGCAGGCGCTGCGGGAGCCGGGCGCGGCGCCGCCCCCATCAGGCCTGCATAGTCCTTGTGGTCGGGCGTGACGGCGCCGCGGATCTCGTTCTTGTCGTCACCGTTGGTGTCGGACCCGATATCGATCCGGGCGACGAACTCGATACCGTCGAGATCGCCGAAGCCGTTGATGCGTCGCGCCGCCAGCGCCTCGGGCGAGTTGTCCTTGTCCGAGATGCCACGCGCGGAGTTGAGAATACCGCGCACCAGGCTGCGACCCATGTTGGCCCAGTTGGGCCCGTTCGGGCTGTAGAGCCCGATCAGGCTGAACACCTTGCGTCGGGCATAGGGCCCTTCCAGCACGGTAAACTCGCCCGAGAGATAGACGGAGCCGGTGCTGCCGCGCGTGGCGTAGCCCCCGGTCCAGCCCTGTGCGGGGTCATCAAAACCCCCGGGGCGGATGGTCAGGCGCACCTTCGCCAGCGTGCCCTTGGGGATGAGGTTGGCGTTGTTCTTGGCGTCGTTGAAGTCGTTCCACGAACCGGACATTGGCATGGTCCTTTCTGGTCTGTTCAATTGTCGGATTGGGCGGGCGCGGCCTCGGGCCGCGTGAAGCGCAGGCGCTCGGGTGCAGGCGGTGCGGGCTGGCGGATCTTCTCCATCAGCCGCCCGAGATGCGGCTCCTCAAGCTGCGCAAGACGCCCCGAGCGATCCTTGGCCGGGTAGCCCCAAGGGTTCAGGGTCTGGCAGATGAAGGCCCGGTAGGGCGCACCACCCTCATCGGCGAGCTCGGCCATCGTGATGACCTCATCGACGATCCCGGGCAGTTCGAGGCCGGTCTTGGAGCCGTCGATCTGCGGTGCGAAATAGCGCCGGTTGAAGTCATCGAGCTTCTCGTCGAGGATCCCGACCAGCCAGACATTCCGGGCCCGCGTGTGCTGCAGATGCGTGAGCCAGCCGATCATCTCGCGGCCGTGCAGGCCGTAGGCGCCACGGACATCGGGCTTGCCGGTTTTCTCCGAAACCGCTTCGGGCTGGCCCTTGCACCACTGAAAGCACAGCCGTCCCGCCACGGTGATGGAGTCGACGAAGATCGTCTGGTAACGCTCCAGCGCGGCCGGATCGCCGAATTTGGCGCAGACCGCCTCGTAATGCGCGGGGCTGTAGGCCTGCTCGTCCCGCAGCGCGGGGTTGGGTCCGCCGATGAAGACCGCGAAGTCGCGGCACTCGGTCCAGGTGCGCGGCCTGATCGTGTCGCCCGGCCAGCCCTCGATCGCGAGATCGCCCGCCTCCAGGTCCATGAAGAGCGTGGATTGCGGATCGAGCGTCCAAAGCAGCGTCGTCTTGCCGATGCCCGATTTGCCAAAGATGCAGCCCTTGATACCGCGGGGTTCCGCGAGGCGCGCATCGGCGCTGATGATGGGAAGGGTCATGCCGGCGCCTCCCCGTCGAGGACGAGCCGGAAGGTCGGCTTGCCGGTGCGCACCGTGCGCGCATTCTCGAACGCGCTGCGGATGGCCGGAGGCCAGGCCGTGAACTTCCGCTCGGGGACCTTCAGGCTGACATCGACATAGGCGTGCGGGTCATCGCCCTCGGCGCGGATCCGGTCCACCAGCTCAGCAAGCCGGTCCTGATCCCAGTCAACGCGCTTGGGAAGGTCGGTGACGACAGTGACCGCGCCATCGGCGAACCGCACGGTCCCGGTGTCTTTCCCGGCGTCATACCGTGCCTGCGCCGCGCGATCGCCGTACTTCAGAGCGATGGCGCCATCGAGCCAGTCGCGCAGGCTTTTCGCCGAACGCAGTGCCTCGTCGGCCTCGCTGTGCAGCCGCGCAAGCTCCTCCGCCGGCAGCGAAGCGATCTCGCCGACAGCCATGTGCCGGAGCGCGTCGAGCGTGATGATGTTGGGAATATTCATGATCACCTCCCTCACGCCGCAGGCTTGGGGGTGGTGTCGGCGGTGCTGGCGCGCAGCTGCGTGCGCTCATAGGTCTCGACGTCTTCAAGCCGGTAAACGACGCGGCCGCCGATCTTGATGAAAGCGGGCCCATCGCCCGTCCAGCGCCAGCGCTCCAGCGTGCGCGGGCTGATCTTCCAGCGAGCCGCAAGCTCGACCTGGTTGAGGTGTGTGACTGACATCTTCGTCTCCTTCGCGTTTGGCCGAATGCCTGCGAAGGACCATCGCCCAAGGCGAGGAAGGAGCCGGGAAGGGGGAAGGAAGGAGCAAGGTAAGGAGAGCCACAAAACGGCCCCCGAAAACGAAAAAGGCCGCCTCGCGGGCGGCCTTGGTCAGTTAGAATCGCAGACTCTCATACGTCGATCCAGCAATTGCCGTCGGCCTCACGGATGAAATCGCGCCAGTCACTTCGGCCGCTGAATGCCCGGCCAAGAGTAGTCACCTTGGTATCGCGATGTACGTGGTCGCCGCCTTGCAAGACCTCGGAGGTGCGCAAGACGGGTCGACCGGCCCAATAGGCGTCGAAAAGCATCGAGAGGATCTGCCGATGCTTCGCCCCCCGGAACCGGTACTCCTTGTCGCGAAACCAGACGATCCCGTAATCGTCGGAATGGTCGATCGGAAACCGGCGCTGACGTTGCCCCGGAAACATGCGCGCGCCGAGGACTTGCGGCGAGATCGCGAGCTT
>JAFIEC010000348.1 GCA_020832725.1 Paracoccaceae bacterium
GGGCGCGCGGGCAGCGGCGGGGCGGGCCTTCTATCCTTCGACGGCTGCCTGCGCGCCACCCCGGGCCGGGCCGCCGCCGCCGCCGCGTCCGAGCTGTCCGGGGACGATGCTCCCGCCCTGCTGTGCGACGCGGCCGCAAGCGCCGCCGCCGCCCGCACCGGCGTCCCCGAGGTTCTGTTGCGCGCCATCGCCAGGGTCGAGACCGGGCGCGCCCGGGCAGGCGTGCTGCAGCCCTGGCCCTGGGCCGTCAACGTCGAGGGGGCGGGCCGCTGGTTCGCCACCAGGCAGGAGGCCGAGGCGCATCTGCAGGCCGCGCTGGATTCGGGCCGCGACAGCGCCGATGCGGGATGCTTCCAGATGAACCACCGCTGGCACGGCACCGCCTTTGCCAGCCCCGCCGCCATGTTCGACCCGCAGGAAAACGCGCTTCAGGCCGCCCTGTTCCTGCGCCGCCTACACGACAGCCTGGGCAGCTGGGAGGAGGCGGCCCCCGCCTATCACTCGCGCACCCCCGTCCATGCGGCGCGCTACCGCGCCCGGCTGGAGGATGTGCTGGCAGCCTCCGGCGCGCCGGAGCTGGCCAGCCTGTCCGCGCCCGGACCCATGGCCGGCCCATCCGCCCCGCCCGACCCGCAGCCGCAGCACGGGGCCGCCGCGCCCCGGACCGGACCGGCCGCGCCCGCATCCGACCGATCTGCCCGCCGGGGGAGCCTTGCCGGACCTTTCCTTTCCGCCCGCGCGGCACCGCTGGCAGCCATCCGCCCGGCAGGGGCGGAACCGGCACCGCCAGCCCGGCCGCCCTCCCGCCCGCAGGCCGCGCCATGACGGGCATGGGGGGCATCGCCGCGCTGACGCGGCCCACCATCCTGTTCGCTCTGGCGCTGATGGCAGTCATCGTGATGATGATCCTGCCGGTCCCGGCATGGGCGCTGGACATCGGGCTGGCGATTTCCTTCGGGCTGGCGATCCTGATCTTCACGGTCACGCTGTTCGTGCAGCGCCCGCTGGATTTCTCGGCCTTCCCCTCGATCCTGCTGGCCAGCCTGATGCTGCGGCTCTCGCTCAACGTCGCCTCCACCAAGCTGATCATCGGCGAGGGGCATCGCGGCACCTCCGCCGCAGGCGGCGTGATCGAGGGCTTCGCCATGTTCGTCATGGGCGGCAGCCTGTTTCTGGGCCTTGTCGTCTTTGGCGTGCTGATGATCGTGAACTTCATCGTGATCACCCGCGGCGCGGCGCGCATGGCCGAGGTGGGTGCGCGCTTTGCCCTTGACGGGATGCCCGGCAAGCAGCTTGCCATCGACAGCGACATGGCGGCCGGTGCCATCACCCACGAGGAAGCCCGCGCCCGCCGCGAGCGCGAGCAATCCGAGACCACGTTCTTCGGCTCGCTCGACGGGGCGTCGAAATTCGTCAAGGGCGATGCCGTGGCAGGGCTGCTGATCACGCTTCTGAATCTGGTGATGGGGCTGATCATGGGGGTGGCGGTGCATGGCCTCGCCATCGGTCAGGCGTTCGAGGCCTATGCCATCCTCACCGTGGGCGACGGGCTTGTCACCCAGATCCCGGCGGTGATCATCTCGATCGCCGCAGCGCTGCTGCTGGCGCGCGGCGGGCCGATCCGCTCCACCCATGCGGCGCTGACGGCGCAGCTGGGCCGCTATCCGGCGGCCATGGGCACGGTGGCGCTGCTGATGGCGCTGTTTGCGCTGGTGCCCGGGATGCCCTTTGTACCGTTCATGCTGGGCGCGGGGGTGCTGGGCGCGACCGCATGGGTGCTCTCGCGCCGCCCCGGGGAGGCCGACGAGCCCCCCGCCGCCGAAGAGCCCGCCCCGGCAGAGCGGTCGCTGGGCGACGTGCTCGATCTTGACGAGATCCACCTGGAATTCGCCCCCGACCTCGTGGCCCTGGCGACCGACCCCGCCACCGGGCTGGATGCCCGCATCCTGACCATGCGCACCCATGTGGCCGAGCATTACGGCCTCATCTTCCCCGAGATCCGGCTTACCGATTCGCCCGCCCTGCCCCCCGGGGGCTATGGCATCCGCATCCACGGGGCCGAGGCCGCCCGCGACAGCCTGCGCCCGGGGCGGCTGCTGGCGCTGCCCCCCTCCGAGGAGGAGGACCTCCCCCCCGGAGAGCCGGTGCTGGAGCCTGTCTACGGCGCCCCCGCCCTGTGGGTGGACGCCGCCGAACAGGAGGGGCTGAACCTGCGCGGCATCACCGTGGTCAGCCCCGCCGAGGTGCTGGCCACCCATCTGCTGGAGACGATCCGCCGCAACATGGGCCGGCTGATGACCTGGAAGGCCCTGCGCCGCCTGCTCGACGAGATGGGCCGCCTCTCCGACCCGGGCCGGGCCGAGGCCAACCGTCGCCTCCTCGACGAGATGATCCCCGAGCGGGTGCCGCTCGACCTGCTGCTGTCGGTGTTGCGCCTGCTGCTGGAGGAACGGGTCTCGATCCGCAACATGCCCCTGATCCTGGAGGCCGGGGCCGAGATGCGCGGCGCGGCCCCCTCCCCCGAGGTGGTGGCCGAGCATGTCCGCCAGCGCCTCGCCCCCCAGATCCTGGCCGGGCTGCGCCGCCCCGACGGCATGCTGCCGCTGATCCAGCTGGCCCCGGAATGGGAGGACCTGTTCCGCGCCCATGCCATCGACACCGGCCGCGGCGTGGAGGATGTGGCGCTGCCGCCCGCCGATTTCACCCGACTGGGCGATGCCGTGGCCGGCCGTCTGGCCGAGGCCGCCCCGGGCGGGGGCACCCCGGCCGTGGTCACCGCGGCCCCGCGCCGGCGCTTCGTGCAGAACGTGCTGGCCGCCCGGGGGCTGGGCGCGCCGGTGCTCTCCTTCGAGGAGGTGGGGCTGCATGCCCGCCCGGCGCTTGTGGGGGTGGCATGACCGCGCTTGCCGAACTGCTCGCCCCCATGGGCGCGATGGGCCTTGTGGTGGCGGCGGCGGTGTTTCTGCGGGTGGGGGCCGCCGCCTTTGCCCTGCCCGGCATCGGCGAGCAGGCGGTGCCGGTGCGCTTTCGGCTGGTGCTGGCCCTGGGCATCAGCCTTGCGGTCGCCCCGGCCGTGGCCGGCCCGGTGCTGGAGGCATGGGCCGCAGCCCCGGCCGCCCCCGCCTTCCTGCTGGCCGAGGCGGCGGCGGGGCTGGCGATGGGGCTGGGGCTGCGGGTGGCGGTTGGCCTGCTGCAAGTGGCCGGGGCCAAGGCCGCCCAGGCGACCTCGCTGGCGCAGGTGCTGGGCTCCGGGGCCACGCCCGACCCGATGCCCGCCATCGGGGTGCTGCTGGTCACGGGGGGGCTGGCCCTGGCCTTTGCCACAGGGCTGCATGTGCACATCGTCGCCGCGCTGATCGCCTCCTACGACGTGCTGCCCCCGGGGGCGGCCCTGCCGGCGGGCGATCTGGCCGCCTGGGGCACCGGGCTGATGAGCGCGGCCTTCGGGCTGGCCTTTTCGCTGGCCGCACCCTTTCTCATCCTGGCGCTGCTCTACAATGTGGCGCTGGGCGCCATCAACCGGGCCATGCCGCAGCTGATGGTGGCGCTGGTGGGCGCGCCCGCGCTGACCTTCGGGGCGCTGGTGGTGCTGCTTCTGGCCGCACCGCTCATCCTGCCGCTGTGGCGTGACCACCTCTTTGCGCGGCTCGCCAGCCCGCTTGCGGTCCTCCCATGAGGGCGGTGGTGCTGCACGCGGGCCTGCACAAGACCGGGACCACCGCGCTTCAGGCCCATTTCGCGGCACGGCGGGCGGAACTGGCGCGGGCGGGGATCACCTATCCCGAATGCGGGCCGGGGCCGGGCCACCATGCCCTGGCCGCGCGCTGGCTGCGCCTGCCGGGGGCCGCCGGGGCCCGCTGGGACAGAGAGGGGGCCGGGGCGCTGTGGGCCGGCCTTGCCGGTGATGCCCCCGGCATGAGCGGCGACGACGGCGGCATCGGGGCCCGGGCGCTCCTGCTGTCGGCCGAGGCGTTCAGCCGAGCAGCCCCCCTGAGGGTGGACATGCCGGCGCTGCATGCGGCCCTGTCGGCGCTGGGCCGACCGCGCCTGGTGCTGTGCCTGCGCGGCCCGCTGGCACTGGCCGAGGCGCTCTGGTCCCAGGCCGCCCGCGACGGCCCCGCCCCCGACCCGGCCCGCCTGGTGGACCGCGCCTGCCACCAGGGGGTGGCGGCGGGGGTGTTCCTGTGCCCGGCGCGGGCCCTGGCCCATCTGCGCCGGGGCTTTGCCCAA
>JAFIEC010000360.1 GCA_020832725.1 Paracoccaceae bacterium
GCGGCCGCCGAAGCCGATGGCTACCGCACCGAGAAGCGACTGTTCAAGCTGTCGCTCGTGTATCTGTTCGCCCTGTTTCTGGCGCTTGTGGCCGAGACCGCGCTGGCCCATTTCGGGCTGACCCCTGCCGGCTGGCCGCAGCTGATCTGAGGAGAGCATCATGCCGATCGCGCGCACCCACGAACTTCACACCCGCCGACGGGGCCGCAACCTGGCGCTGGCGCTGTCCATGGCGGGCTTTGTCGCCGTCGTCTTCGCGATCACCATCGTCAAGATTCAGGGCGGCCACCTGATGGAAGCTTTCGATCACACGCCCCGCGCCTCGCTCATGGAAAGGACAGAGTGATGAAGACCCCGGACACGATCCGCCACGCCCCGGTGGTGGTCAAGCTTCTGGCTCTGGTCACCTTCATGGGAGCCATGTCGTTCGCCGCCGTGCCCCTTTACGACTGGTTCTGCCGCGTCACGGGTTTCGGCGGCACGACCGGGGTGGCGTCGGCAGGCTCGGATGTCATCCTCGATCAGACCATGCGTGTCCGCTTCGACGCCTCCAAGGAGCGGGGATTTCCCTGGGAATTCCGCCCTGTGGAGCGCGAAATCGAGGTGCGGATCGGAGAGTCGGGCCTGGCCTTCTACGAGGCCTACAACCCGACAGACCGGCCCGTGGCAGGCACGGCGACCTTCAACGTGGTGCCGTTCTCGGCCGGGCAGTTCTTCATCAAGGTGGAATGCTTCTGCTTTCAGGAGCAGGTGCTGCAGCCCGGAGAGCGGGTACAGATGCCGGTGAGCTATTTCATCGACCCGGCGATCGTGAACCACCCCGAGGCCCGGCACGTTCAGACGATCACGCTTTCCTATACATTCTACGAGATGGACCTGCCCGCGGAATCGGCCCATGCCGCCCCCGCAGAGGCAGAGGCCGTTACGGTGAACTGACGCGCCCGGAGCGCAAGAGAGGCGGGCCGTGACCCGGCCGACGGACAGACCGCAAGGACAAGACATGGCGCACGAAAAGAACCACGACTATCATATCCTGCCGCCCAGCATCTGGCCGTTCCTGGCCTCGGTGGGAACCTTCCTGATGCTTTTCGGTGCCGTCCTGTGGATGCACGGACAAGGGCCGTGGCTGACCCTGATGGGCTTCGCGGCGGTGCTCTATGTCATGTATGGCTGGTGGGCCGACATGGTCGCCGAGGCCAATGGCGGCGATCACACGCCGGTCGTGCGCATCGGTTTGCGCTACGGCTTCATCCTGTTTGTCATCTCCGAGGTGATGTTCTTTGCGGCATGGTTCTGGAGCTTCTTCAAGCACACCATGTACCCGATGCAATACTACCTCGGGTCGGAATACGTTCCGCCCGATTTCTATCAGGTCAACGCCTTCGACCTGCCGCTCATCAACACGCTGGTGCTCCTGCTTTCGGGATGTGCCGTGACATGGGCGCACCACGCGCTGGTGCATGGCGGCTCGCGCCGGGAGGTGGAGCAGGGGCTGCTGATCGGCGTCATTCTGGGGGTGATCTTCCTCGGCCTGCAAAGCTATGAATATTACTACCTGCTGGTGACCCGCGACTGGTCGTTCTCGGGCGATGTGTTCTTCGCCAACTTCTTCATGGCAACCGGCTTTCATGGCGTGCACGTGATCATCGGCACGATCTTTCTGGCGGTGTGCTATTTCCGCGTGAAGGCGGGGCATTTCACCGCCGAGCGGCATGTCGGGTTCGAGGCCGCCGCCTGGTACTGGCACTTCGTGGACGTGGTGTGGCTGTTCCTGTTCTTCGCGGTCTACATCTGGGGCATCTGAGCCCGGGGGCCGACCGGCCCCGTCACAGGACCAGGGGGCGCAGGGCCGGTTGCTCTGCGCCCCGTTTCGTCTGGCCTGCGCATCCCTTCCGACCCGAGGCAATGAAGGTACCGGCATGAGCGAGACAGCACCCGCCTCCCGCGCCATTCTGGCACCATTGCTGATCGGGCTGGTGGGCGGCAGCGTGCTGGTCAGCCTTGGCCTGTGGCAGGTCCAGCGGCTGACATGGAAAGAAGGCCTGATCGCCGGTATCGAGGCGCGCATCCACGATGCGCCCATCCCCCTGCCCGACGCGCCCACACAGGAGCGCGACCAGTACCTGCCCGTGATCGTGGAGGGGGCAGGCGGAAGCGAGGAGCTCCGCATCCTGGTCAGCCGGCGCGACACTGGCCCGGGCTACCGCATCGTCACCACCTTCGAGACCGGCGGCGGGCGCGTCATCCTGCTGGATCGTGGCTTTGTTCCCGACCGCGCGCGCAACGCACCCCGCACCCCCGCAGAGGGCCGGATCGTGGGCAACCTGCTGTGGCCCAACGAGGTTGATGGTGCCTTTACCCCCGCCCCCGACATCGAGGCGAATGTCTGGTTCGCCCGCGACCTGCCCGCAATGGCGGCGCGTCTGGGCACGGAACCGCTTCTGGTGGTGCAGCGCGAGGGTGGCGCAGGCGGACCGGGGGCCCCACGCCCCTGGCCCGTGGACACCGCCCATATCCCGAACGACCATCTCGAATACGCCGGAACATGGTTCTCGCTTGCCCTGTTCTGGTTCGGGATGACAGGCTACTGGCTTTGGCGTATCAGGCGCAGGCGCACCTGAGGCGATTGCCCCGTTTCGCGCACCCACGCATCATCGGCACGAGGCCCATGCACTATATCTCAACCCGCGGTCAGGCCCCGACCCTGCCCTTCGAGGACGCCATGCTGACCGGGCTGGCCCGTGATGGCGGGCTCTATGTGCCCGAAACATGGCCTCGCCTGTCCACGGCGGACATCGCGGCGCTGGCGGGGCTGCCCTATGAGGAAGCGGCCTTCCGCATCATGCGCCCGTTCATCGGCGATGCCTTCACCGATGACGCATTCCGCGCCTGCCTGAGCCGCGCCTATGCGAGCTTCGGCCATGTCGCACGCTGCCCGCTGCGGCAGATGGCGGACAACACATTTCTGCTGGAGCTGTTCCACGGGCCGACGCTGGCCTTCAAGGACGTGGCGATGCAGCTGATCGGGCAGATGTTCGAACATGTGCTGGCCCGACGGGGCGCGCGCGTGACGATCGTCGGGGCGACCTCGGGCGATACCGGCTCGGCCGCGATCGAGGCGTTCCGTGGCCTTGCTGCGGTGGACGTGTTCATCCTGTTCCCCCTCTGCCGTGTATCGGAGGTTCAGAGCCGCCAGATGACCACCCCGTCCGAAGCCAATGTCCACGCCCTTGCCATCGAGGGCGATTTCGACGCCGCTCAGGCCCGGGTGAAGGACATGTTCAACGATTTCGCCTTCCGGGATTCGGTCGCGCTTGCGGGGATCAACTCGATCAACTGGGCGCGTGTACTGGCGCAGGTGGTCTATTACTTCACCTCTGCCGTGGCCCTGGGCGCACCCCATCGCGCGGTCAGCTTCACCGTGCCCACGGGCAATTTCGGGGACATCTTCGCGGGATATGTCGCGCGTGCCATGGGTCTTCCGATCGAACGGCTGGTGATCGCCACGAACCACAACGATATCCTCCACCGCACGCTGGCGACGGGCGCCTATGCCACCGAGGCGGTCCGCCCCTCCATCAGCCCGTCGATGGATATCCAGGTCTCCTCCAATTTCGAGCGGGCCCTGTTCGATGTCTATGACCGCGAGGGGGCAGCCGTGTCACAGTTGATGGCCGACCAGAAGGCGCGGGGACGCTTTGATCTGTCGCAGGGGGCGCTGGAACGGCTGCGCGGGGTGTTCGCCTCGGGCCGCGCCTCCGAAGAGGAGACCGCAGCCGCCATCGCCCGCGCCCGGGCCGAGACCGGCGAGCTTGTCTGTCCCCACACGGCAGTCGGGTTGCACGTGGCCCGCGAGCATGCGGCGGCCGACCCGGCCACGCCCATGGTGGTGCTGGCAACGGCCCATGCCGCCAAGTTCCCCGATGCGGTCGAGGCCGCGACCGGCATACGCCCCGCCCTGCCCGCGCGCATGGCCGACCTGATGGAAAGGCCCGAACGCATGACCGAAATCCCCGACGATCTGTCAGCAATCGAGGCGCTGATCCGCGACCGGATCACCACGGGGGCGGGCGCATGAACGGGCCCCTGACCAGGATCACCACGCTGCCCTCCGGGCTGCGGATTGTCACCGAGGCGATGCCCGGGCTGGCCTCGGCCACGGTGGGGCTGTGGGTGGAGGCCGGCTCGCGCCACGAGTCCGAGGCGGAATGCGGCATCGCCCATTTCCTGGAGCACATGGCCTTCAAGGGGACCGCCATCCGCAATGCCCGCCAGATCGCCGAGGCGATCGAGGATGTGGGCGGCTATATCAACGCCTTCACCTCCCGCGAGATGACCGCCTATTACGCACGCGTGCTGGCCGATGATGTGGCGCTCGGCCTCGATCTGCTGGCCGACATCCTGCTCAACCCCGCCTTCGCCGAGGCGGAAATCGAGGTGGAGCGCGGTGTCATCCTGCAGGAGATCGGCCAGGCGCTGGATACGCCCGACGACATCGTCTTTGACTGGTTGCAGGAGGCAGCCTATCCGCGCCAGCCCTTCGGGCGCGCGATCCTGGGCAGCACCGACACGGTGCGCGCCTTCGACCGGGCCGATTTCCAGTCCTTCACCGCCCGGCACTACCGGCCCGAGGCGATGATCCTGGCAGCGGCGGGCGCAGTCGATCATGACGCGCTGGTGGAACAGGCGGCACGTCTGTTCGCGCCTCGGCCCGGGGCCCTTGCCCCCGCCGCCCTTCCCGCCCGCTTCGAAGGGGGCGAGTTCCGCATGCAGAAGGGGCTGGAACAGGTGCATTTCACCCTCGGCTTCGAGGCCCCGGCCCAGCGCGCACCCGATTTCTTTGCCGCCCAGATCTATGCCACGGCCCTTGGTGGCGGCATGTCCTCGCGGCTGTTTCAGGAACTGCGCGAGGATCGAGGGCTATGCTATTCGGTCTTTGCACAGGCTGCGGCCCATGCAGACACGGGCATGCTGACCATCTATGCAGGCACCGGCGCCGAGGAGGCGGGCGAGCTGGCCCGCCTGACCGTGGACGCCATGCGCCGCGCGGCCGACGAGATGTCCGAGGCCGAGGTCGCCCGCGCCCGCGCCCAGTTCAGGGCGGGCCTGCTGATGGGGCTGGAGAGCCCGTCGGCACGGGCCGACCGCATGGCACGGCTGCTGTCGATCTGGGGCCATGTCCCCACGCCGCAGGAAACCGTGGCGCGTATCGACGCCGTGACGCTGGAGGACGTGCGCGCCTTTGCCCGGCATCTGTGCGAGGGTGCCCCGGCGGCGATGGCGCTCTACGGACCGGCCGGCGGCGTGCCGTCGCTGCCTGCGCTGGCGGAGCGGCTGGCGGCCTGATGTTCCTGCGGCGGCGCAAGGTCAGCATCGAGACCGAGCGGATGACCCTCCGCCTGCCCCAGAGCGGCGATCATCGCCCCTGGGCCAGCCTGCGGCGCGACAGCGCCGATTTCCTGCGTCCATGGGAGCCGCTCTGGTCGCATGACCATTTCTCGGCCCGGGCCTTTTCCAACCGCGTGCATTGGGCGCAGCGATCGGTCACGCAGGGCACGGCACTGCCGCTGTTCCTGTTCCGCCGGTCGGACGGGGCGCTGCTCGGGGCGATCACGCTGGACAACATCCGCCGCGGGCCGGTGCAGGCCGGCGCATTGGGCTATTGGATCGGCGCGCCCCACGCCCGGCAGGGCTACATGCGCGAGGCGATCGAGGCGCTGGTCCACCACGCATTTACCGCGCTGGATCTCAGCCGGGTCGAGGCCGCCTGCCTTCCGGAAAACGCAGCCTCCCGCGGGGTGCTGGAAAAGAGCGGCTTCAAATACGAAGGGGTTGCGCAATCGTATCTGCAGATCGCAGGGCGCTGGCGCAACCACGTCCTCTACGCAAACCTGCGCCACGACCGCCGCGGACGGGCGGAACCGGGACATGCCGCACGCTACTGATCCCACACGGACGCGCGACCGGCCTCCTCCGGGCCATTCGACGCCGCTCAGCCGAACAGCCGCGGCTTGAGGCGCAACAGCGTCTCGTTCGTCTCGCGGCTTGCGATGCGGGCGGCATTCACGGCCGATTCGATCGCACAGGCCTGCAGGAAGGCCGCCACAAGCTCGGGGTGGCGCGCGGCATGGCCGTCGCCGAATTCCGCATCCAGGGCCCGATGCGCCTCGGCCAGATAGTGGCTCACCGCCTGCGGCGCGTCACGCTTGGTGTGGTCCATGCCGCCCTCCAGTTTCCGGCTTGCATGGTGGGTTAGATGGCCCGGTCAATCGTGCCGTCCAGTGGGCGCAAGGCTTATGCAGGACCGGCCAGGATATCGGCATATTCCTCGCGCAGGCGGTTCTTGAGCACCTTGCCCGTGGCATTGCGCGGCAGCGCCTCCACAAAGACCACCGCGTCGGGCTTCTGCCACGAGGCGATCTTGCCGTCGAAGAACGCGATCACCTCCTCGGATGTCGGGCCAGCGCCTTCGGCCGCGACGGCAACCAGCAGGGGGCGCTCGTCCCACTTCGGATGGCGCACCCCCACCACGGCGGCATCGGCCAGACCGGGATGCGCCACGGCGATGTTCTCCAGCTCGACCGAGGAAATCCACTCGCCGCCCGATTTGATGATGTCCTTGGACCGGTCCCGGATGGTCATGAAGCCATCGCCGTCCAGCGTCGCCACATCGCCCGTGGCGAACCAGCCATCCCGCAGGGCCGACCCGGCATCCTGCCGGAAATAGCTGTCCAGAACCCACAGGCCCCGCACCTCCAGATCGCCCTGGGTGGTGCCGTCGTCGGGCAGCACCTCTCCTGCATCGCCGGTGATGCGGAACTCCACGCCAAAGGGCGGCCTTCCCTGCGACAGTCGGCGTTCGGCCTGCATTTCGGGAGGCATCGCCAGATGCTTTGCCAGCAGATGGTTGGCAGAGCCGAGCGGGCTCATCTCCGTCATGCCCCAGGCATGAATCACCTCCACCCCGAACTCCGCCCGGAAGGTCTCGATCATCACGGGCGGGCAGGCAGAGCCGCCGATGATGGTCCGGGCAAGGCTTTCCATATGCGAGCCATGCCTGCGGGCGGCAGCAATCAGCCCCTGCCAGATCGTGGGTACGCCCAGCGCGACGGTGACATGTTCGCCATCCACAAGGGCGATCAGGCTGTCGCCATCGAGGTCCGGACCCGGCAACACCACGCGCGCGCCGACCATCGCCGCCGCATAGGGAGAGCCCCATGCATTGACATGGAACATCGGCACGACCGGCAGCACCGTATCGCGCGCGCGCAGCCCGATCGTGTCGGGCAGGTTGGCGCCGAAGGCGTGCAGCATCGTCGAGCGGTGGGAATAGAGAACGCCCTTCGGGTTCCCGGTGGTGCCCGATGTATAGCACAGCGAGGAGGCGAGGTTCTCGTCGAAGACGGGCCAGACGTATCCGTCGTCGCCCGAAGCCACGAGGTCGTCATAGAAGACAAGGCCGGGAAACTCCGTCGCGGCCTCCTGCTCGGGCGGGCCAAGCAGCACGAAATGCTCCACGCAGGGCAGCTTGTCGCGCAGGCTCTTGACCAGAGGCAGAAAGGTCCGGTCGAAGAACAGAACCCGGTCTTCGGCATGGGTGATGATGTAGACCAGTTGTTCGGGAAACAGCCGGGGGTTGATCGTGTGACAGACAAGCCCCGCACCGGAGACGCCGAAATAGATCTCCAGATGGCGGCGGTTGTTCCAGGCGATGGTCGCGCAGCGATCAGAGCGCTGCAGGCCCAGCGCCTCCAGCGCCGAGGCCAGCCGGCGCGCATTGGCGGCAATGCCGCCCCAGGTGCTGCGGGTGATGCCCCCGGTGGTTTCCACCGACACGACCTCTGTGCCTGCGTGATATCGTGCGGCGTGGTCGATCAGGCTGCTGATGAGCAGCGGCTGCGACATCATCTGTCCGAACATGCGGACCCTCCTCCCTGCGTCTCGAGACGGTTCTGTTTGGCCGGGATATTGCGACAAGGCACGGCGGGTGAAAAGCGAAAGCCGGGCGCGCGCAGCGATTCGTTAAGCAATTCGGTGCACATGGATCGGGCCTGCCCCCGCAGGCGCTGCTTGCCTCGCGCCTCACGCGCCCTGTGCGCCCCGCCCGAACCCGGGGTGGGGCGCATCCCCGGCGCGCTGTTATGGCCGCCGCGCCGCTGGCGCCTTCCTATGACTGCCGCGCCGCTGGCGCGAGATACTCAAGCGCCGCCTCCAGCAATGCAGGGGATGCGGCCGCGACAACCTGCCCCCCGCCCGCAGCGCTGCCCCCGCGCCAGTCGGTCACCAGCCCGCCCGCCGCCTCGATCACGGCGATGGGCGCATGGATGTCATAGGGCTGCAAGCCTGCCTCCACCACCAGATCGATCTGCCCTGCGGCAAGAAGGGCATAGGCATAGCAATCCATGCCATAGCGCGTCAGCCGGACAGCGCGAGACAGCCGGGCAAAGGCCGCGCCCTCGTCCGGCGTGCCGACCTCGGGGAAGGTGGTGAACAATGTCGCCCCGTCGAGACCCGACGCAGGCATCACCCCCAGCGGCTGCGCCCCACGGGGACCGACAAGCTGCGAGACGCCCAGCCCGCCCTCGAACCGCTCTCCGATATGGGGCTGGTCGACGATGCCAAAGATGGGGCCGGACATGTCCGACACCGCCACCAGAACACCCCAGGTGGGCGTTCCGCTGATGAAGGCGCGCGTGCCGTCGATCGGGTCAAGCACCCAGGTCAGACCCGACAGCCCCTCCTTCGGGCCGAATTCCTCG
This sequence comes from Paracoccaceae bacterium, assembly GCA_020832725.1. Lineage (GTDB taxonomy): Bacteria > Pseudomonadota > Alphaproteobacteria > Rhodobacterales > Rhodobacteraceae > JAFIEC01. The sequence continues at coordinate 8,760 of JAFIEC010000360.1, forward strand.
CCCAGGATGCCGTCATCGGGCCGCCGGATGGCAAGGATATCCCGCATGGCGCGCTCTGCTCCGCGGTCAGCCTCTGTCACCGGGTCGAAACCTCCCGCGCGCTTGTTCTCGGCTGCCAGGCGCGGCCCCCGGAAATGCGGCAGGATCGCGACCCGCGCCGCATCCGCCAGCGCCCGCGCCGTATCGACCAGGGCTGAGGCCTCGGCAGAGCCGGGCCCGGGACGCACGCCGACCGTGCTCACGCGGCTTCTGTCAGCACCCGGGCAAGGTCGAACAGGCGTTTGCGCTGCGCCTCGGGGATCGCGTAATAGGTGCGCACCAGTTCCAGCGCCTCGCGGTCGTTGATCAGGTCGCCGGGCGCGCGGCCCGGGTCATCGCTGTCCGATTCGGAAAGACCCTCGAAGAAATAGGCCACCGGCACTTCCAGCGCGCATCCGATTTCCCACAGACGCGAAGCACTGACGCGGTTCATGCCAGTTTCGTATTTCTGGATCTGCTGAAACCGGATGCCCACCCTCTCGGCAAGCTGCTGTTGTGTCATGCCTGCGAGCCAGCGCCGCTGCCGCAGCCTCTGGCCGACATGAACGTCGACGGGATGTTTCAAATTTTCCTCCATGCCTGAATGCTCCGGCAAAGGCCGGCCCCGCGTTTTCCCAATCCGTCAAGTGCCGCAACGCAACCCGCCGGAGGTCGGTGGACCGGTGCGGGGGGTCAGGCTGCGCACTCGTACCACACTGGCCGACTTCTATCGCTCCGGGAGAGTGTCGCACAACCCCGACTTGCGTAGGGGGTGCGCGATGCGCAACCGATTGCCGACGAGCCCTTGACCCGAATGGTCCAGCCGGGCACGCATCACTCAACACAGGAGGATCGCCATGCGCTGTATTCTGGTCGACGAGCCGGGCAAACCGCCGCGCCTGGCCGAGGTCGAGCCCCCCCGCCCGGGGCCCGGAGAAGTGGCGCTGGAGATCAGGGCGACGGGGCTGAACTTTGCCGACCTGCTGATGGTGGCTGGCACCTATCAGGAAAAGCCGCCCCTGCCCTTTGTGCCCGGAATGGAGCTTTGCGGCGTGGTCACCGCCCTGGGAGAGGGCGTCAGGGAACCGGCCGTGGGCACGCGGGTGATCGTCTTCGCCGGTAACGGCGGGCTTGCCGAGGCTGGCTGTTTTCCGGCAGCGCAATGCGTCTCCGTGCCCGATACGATGAGCGACGAGGTCGCCGCGGGCTTTGCCGTGGCCTATGGCACGAGTCACGTGGCGCTGGCGCACCGGGCGAAATTGTCGCAGGGCGAGCGGCTGGTGGTGCTGGGCGCGGCCGGGGGCGTGGGCCTGACCGCAGTGGAACTGGGCCACGCGATGGGTGCCGAGGTGATCGCCTGTGCGCGCGGCACCGACAGGCTGAAGGCCGCCCGCACCGCAGGTGCGCATCACCTGATCGACACGGACACCGCCGATCTGCGCGAGGCCATCCGCAGCCTTGGCGGGGCGGATGTGGTCTATGACCCCGTGGGAGGTGCGCAATTCACCGCAGCCCTGCGGGCCTGCAACCCAGAGGCGCGGTTGATCCCGATGGGATTCGCCAGCGGCGAGATCCCGCAGATCCCCGCCAACATCCTGCTGGTCAAGAACCTGACCGTGATCGGCCTCTACTGGGGCGGCTACATGCGTTTTGCGCCCCATGTCGTCCGCGACAGCCTCGAGACGCTCTTTGCCTGGCATGGCGAGGGGCGCCTGAAGCCGCATATCAGCCACGTCCTTCCGCTGGAACAGGCGGTGACGGGCATGGAATTGCTGCGCAGCCGCAAGGCAACAGGCAAGGTTGTGATCACGATGCAGACAGGCTGAGCCGGACTGCCAGCACGCCGCACCTGCAAAGGCCTCTGTTGCGTAGAGTCGTGCTTGAAATCCGACAGCTTTCCTCCAATATTCTGCCCATACTCTTCCCGGGCCTCCGGGGAGGCCGAACCGATAAACCTATTCGTCTGGAGAGAGACATGGCACAGTTCGAGACGGTCCGGCGCACCGGAGCCGGCGTCCGCACGGAGCAGATCGACGCGGGCCTTCGCGCCCACATGAACAAGGTCTACGGGCTGATGTCCGTGGGCATGCTGCTGACTGCAGGTGTCGCCTGGGGTGTGGGCACCACGCCCGCCCTGCTCGCGATCTTCCGCGACCCGATCACTCTTGCGCCCAACATGCTGGGCTGGGTGGCGATGTTCGCTCCGCTGCTGATGGCCTTTGCCTTCGGCGCAATGATCAACCGCATCTCGGCGGCCGCCGCGCAGATGCTGTTCTACACCTTCGCCGCTGTCATGGGCCTGTCGATCTCGTGGATCTTCGTGGCCTTCACCGGCATCTCGATCGCCCAGACCTTTCTGGTGACATCGATCGCCTTTGCCGGCCTCAGCCTGTGGGGCTACACCACCAAGAAAGACCTGTCGGGATGGGGCACCTTCCTGATGATGGGGGTGATCGGCCTGATCGTGGCGATGATCATCAACATCTTCCTGCAATCGCCCGCGATCATGTTCGCGGTGTCGATCCTGGGCGTGCTGATCTTTGCGGGGCTGACCGCCTACGACACGCAGGCGATCAAGGTGGAGTATCTGCAGCACGCCCACATGGGCGACCAGGAATGGCTCGAGAAGTCGGCAATCATGGGTGCGCTGCGGCTCTACCTCGACTTCATCAACATGTTCATGTTCCTGCTCCAGTTCCTCGGTCAGCGCGAGTAACCGGATACAACAGGACACGACCTGCGAGGGGCCGGCAATGCGCGGGCCCCTTTTCCATGCGAAACCAGCGCATGGGCCAGCGGCCCGGAACCCCCGGGGCAACGGTCCTGATCTGCGTTCCAGCCATGATCACAGAGTGTCTGTCAGCCGGCGCGACGCGATCCCCGGCGGCCCGGGCTGTATGCGCCCCTTCGGAGGTCTCGGGCCCAAAGCGGGCCCGCGCCCGGATGACACAGGCAAGGCGCGGCATCGGAACAACCGCGCGAAGGGCAATGGCCCTGCGGGGCGGATAGCGCGGAATCGCACCGGGAAACACGCGCCCCGCAAGACCAAGCGCGGCCTGCGCATGGGGCTGTCTCGCCACTGCCCCCGGATGTACAACGCACCCCTGATAAGCACCGCTGCCCTGTTGCAGAGGGCCCCGAAATGGAAAGGGGCCGCACCGGCAGGTGCAGCCCCTGATCTTCGGCCACAAGCGTGGCTTACTTGATCTTGCCTTCCTTGTAATCGACATGCTTGCGCACGACGGGGTCGTATTTGCGGACCACCATCTTCTCGGTCATGGTGCGCGCGTTCTTCTTGGTCACGTAGAAGTGGCCTGTGTCCGCCGTGGAATTGAGGCGGATCTTGATGGTGGTTGGCTTCGCCATTCTGTTTCTCCGGGGCGGGGCCCCCGGAGGCTCGGGGGCGCATCTGCTGAATTTGTCGCTGCCTTCTGCCCGCAGCTGCGTGCGGTGTCAACCGCAAGGGGCCGGGCAGAATGGGGCGCGGAGGGTCTGTAAGCCGGATTCTGTCCGGAGGTTTCCCCCCTGGATGATCATTCCTCTTGTCGCCGCGTTGCCGCGGAGATCCTTGCTGCCAACCCGGGTCCCTGGGCTGAAGCGGCCTGCGGGCGGCCCGGAGGCCGGATCCGCGCGGAACCCCTATTCGGCATTGCTCCCGGTGGGGCTTGCCATGCCGGTCCGGTTACCCGTCCCGCGGTGGGCTCTTACCCCACCGTTTCACCCTTGCCCCCGGCCTTGTGAGCCCGTGGGGCGGTCTGTTCTCTGTGGCGCTTTCCCTCGGGTTGCCCCGGCCGGGCGTTACCCGGCACCGTTGCTTCATGGAGTCCGGACTTTCCTCACCGCCGGGCCTGCGCCCTGCCAGTGCGATCATCCAACCCTCCGCGCCCTCCGCAGGTAAGGAGCGCGGGCTTCCGGGTCAAGCGGCGAATGGGCGGGCCGGATCACCTCATCGCTGCGGCAACACCGGCCAGCAGGCAGCCAGAACCCGCGCAATGGCCACATCCCTTGCGTCCGGCGGGCCTGCGGCAAGGGGGCGAAAGCGCAGCCGAAAGGCCCGCAGCACTGCCTCGGGCCGGGGATCGGTGCCAAGCGCGGGATATCCGAATGCATGGGCGGCTGCGGCAAAGGCCTGCGCCCGTTTAACAGCGGGCAGCTGGCGGGCCCCGGCCTCGGCCTGCGCCACGGCCTGCGCGTCGGGCCAGACCGACAGGCCCAGCCGCGCCAGCCGCGCCCAGTCGAACCGCGCGCCGGGGTCGGCCTTGCGCCCGGGTGCTAGGTCGGAATGGGCGATCACCCGTTGCGGCGCAATCGCATGGCGGCCCATGATGCGGGCCAGCAACGCCTCGAGCGCCCGCATCTGGGGCCCGGCAAAGGGCGACAGGCCGTCATTGTCGAGCTCCACCCCGATGGAGCGGGAATTGACATCCGACACGCCGCCCCAGGCACCGGCCCCGGCATGCCAGGCACGGGCCTCTTCGGGCACAAGCTGCCAGACCTGCCCCCCGGACCCGATCAGATAATGCGCCGAGACTTCCGCCATGGGGTCGCACAGCCGCGCCAGCGCCGCCTCTGCCGAGGCCATGGCGGTATGGTGCAGCACCACCATGTCGGGCAGCACCCCGCCGCGCCGCGCGCCCTGATTGGGCGAGGGATGTGCAATCACGGCCCCCGCCGCGCCGCCAGGACGGGAGAGGCCGGATCCTGACACCACGCCCGCGCGTCAGCCCGCGCTGGCCGCAAGGCGGCGGAACGGCTCGGGCGACCAGCCGCAGGCAAAACCGTCGCCATCGGGATCAAGACCGAGCGGATCGCGCTCGGGCCCGCCCGCCTCGAGGAAGGCGGACTGCGCGTCATCGGGGCTGGCATAGCGGCGGCAGGCCACATTGGCATGGTCCTGCCCGAACAGCGCCAGGCGCCGAAAGCGGCGCTCGCCCACCGGATGCGATGTGGACAGGGCGAATTCGGCCACATTCACCCGGGTCTCGCGGCTGGGCACGGGGCGCACCTCGATGGGGATGGCACCTGCACGCTCTGCCTCGGCGCGGATCCGGGCTGCATCCGAGAAATCTCCGTCGGCCCCAAGCACGCCGCCACCGACGCTGGGCCGCAGCGTGCCATCATCAGCCAACGCGGCGGCAAGGCGCGTGTCGGCCTGCCGGTCGGGCGCGGGAGCGGGGGGGGTTGTTGCCGTGGCGGGCTGTCCCTCCACCGCAGCGACAATCGAGGCAGGAAGGGGCGCGACGCCAGAGACCGGGGCGGAGGACCCGCCACCCGCAGCCTGTACGGCTTCGGGCACGTTTGCCTCGGGCGCTCGCGCCACGATCATGGCGGAACTCTCGGCGGGGGGACGGCGCTCGGTGGAGATGGTGCCAGGAGGTGCCAGCAGTCCGGTGCCAAGATGGGCTGCGGAATCCGGTATCTGGGGGGAGCAGCCTGCCACAAGGCCGACCGCGAAAAGCGGGAGAAGGATACGCATCGACTGCCTCGCACGATCTGGTCGCTAACGCCCCTTTGCGGGGTCTGGCGGTTACGTTACCACCATTTCTCCGGTTTGGAAACGAACTGTGCCGCCTCCTCCACCGAACGCGCCAGCGCCAGAAGCGGCCCCTCGCCCCAGGGCTGCCCGATCAGCTGCAGCCCCAGCGGCAGGCCCCGCCCGTCCAGCCCCGCCGGAACAGAGATCGCGGGCAGGCCGGCAAGGTTTACCGTCACGGTAAAGACGTCATTGAGATACATCTGCACCGGGTCCGCCTCGGCCATGTCGCCGAGCCCGAAGGCGGCAGAGGGCGTGGCCGGGGTCAGCAGCGCATCCACTCCGGCGGCAAAGACCGTCTCGAAATCCCGGGCGATCAGGCGGCGGACCTTCTGCGCGCGCTTGTAATAGGCGTCGTAATAGCCCGCCGAGAGCACATAGGCCCCCAGCATCACCCGCCGCTGCACCTCGGCCCCGAACCCTTCGGCACGGGTGCGGGCATACATCTCGTGGATGCCCTCGCCCGCCTTGAGCGTGGCACGATGCCCGTAGCGCACGCCGTCATAGCGGGCGAGGTTCGACGAGGCCTCGGCGGGCGCGATGACGTAATAGGCGGGCAAGGCATAACGGGTGTGGGGCAGCGAGACCTCGACCACCTCGGCACCGGCAGCACGGAGCCATTCCGCCCCCTGTGCCCATAACGCCCCGATCTCTTCGGGCATCCCCTCCATGCGGTATTCGGCGGGGATGCCGATGCGCTTGCCGCGCACGCCCTGTTGGAGGGCGGCCTCGTAATCGGGCACGGGCAGATCGGCCGAGGTGGAATCGCGCGGATCGTGGCCCGCCATCGCCCCGAGCATGATCGCGGCATCGCGTACGTCCCGGGTCATGGGGCCCGCCTGATCGAGCGAGGAGGCAAACGCCACGATCCCCCAGCGCGAACACCGCCCGTAGGTCGGCTTGAGCCCGACGATCCCGGCAAAGGCCGCAGGCTGGCGGATGGAGCCGCCGGTGTCGGTGCCGGTCGCGCCAAGGCAGCTCCCCGCCGCCACCGCCGCCGCAGAACCGCCCGAAGAGCCGCCCGGCGTCAGTGCCCGCGTCTCTCCGGTCGCGCGCCAGGGGTTGATGGCCGGCCCATACACAGAGGTCTCGTTCGAACTGCCCATGGCGAATTCGTCCATGTTCAGCTTGCCCAGCATCACCGCCCCCTGCCCGCGCAGCTGCGCGGTCACGGTGCTTTCATAGGGCGGGCGAAACCCCTGAAGGATGCGGCTGGCAGCCTGCGAGGGCACGCCTTCGGTGCAGAACAGGTCCTTGATACCGATCGGAATGCCGCACATGGCAGGAGCGTCACCGGCGGCCATGCGATCGGCAGCGCGGGCAGCCTCGTCTCGGGCGATCTCGGGCGTCAGGTGCACCCAGGCATTGAGCGGGGCCGCGGCCTCCGCCTCGGCAAGGCAGGCCTCGGTCAGTTCCACAGGCGACAGCCCGCCCCCGCGCATCGCATCGCGCGCAGCGGCGATGCCCAGGCCCGCGATCTCGGCTCGTGTCTCGGCGCTCATGATGTCACTCCACGACCTTGGGCACGGCAAAGAAACCCTCGCGCGCGTCGGGGGCGTTGGCGAGGATGCGCTCGGGATAGAAGCCATCGGTCACCGCGTCGGCGCGGCGCTTGAGGCGCATGGGCGTGACGCTGGTCATCGGCTCCACGCCCTCGACATCCACCTCGCCAAGCTGCTCCATGAAGGTCAGGATCGCGGACAATTCGCGCGCCAGTCCCGGCAATGCCTCCTCGGCCACCTCGATCCGGGCCAGATGGGCCACGCGCCGGGCCGTCTCGATATCGATCTCGGACATTGACCTGCCTCCGTTCCGGGCCGGGCGCGGGGCCGGGCACGCGGGCGGTGTAGCCGCGTGGCGCGCGCGCTGCAAGCGGGGCGCGCGCGCGCACGCCCCCTGCCTG
>JAFIEC010000368.1 GCA_020832725.1 Paracoccaceae bacterium
GGCTTCTGCGTCGATCCGGGCGCCACGCGCGCGGGTCCCGAGACGGGCTTTGCGCTTCTGGGCAATTGCGCGGCGGTCACCGCCGATCCGCGCGCGCCCCAGCCCGCGATCCCGGCCATCCTCACGCTGACGGCCTCGGTGCCCGCCCCCGCCATGCCGCCCGTGGCCGAGGCGGTGGAGGAATACGACAGCTATTTCCGCTCCGAGGCCGGGCGCGCGATGCTGTCCCGCTCGGGCCGGGCGGCGGATGTCGAGGTGCTCGACAGCTTCTTCCGCCACGAGGTGCTGTATCTGCGCCTGCGCGATTCGGGCCCCCCCGATCCCCCGGGCCTCGCCTCCGAGACATGGCGCGGTTATCTCGACCTCGGCGGCTATCTGGTGGCGGTCTCGGCCACGGCGCTGGCCGAGGGCGGTCGCGGCCCCGACGATCCCCGCGCCGCCATGACGCTTGTGCGCGGCTTTGCCCAGCGCCTGCGGCAGGTCAACGGCGTCGCGGTTGACCGGGCCGTGCTCGAGGAGGTGGGGCTGGTTCTGCCGCCCGCCGATCCGCCCGGAGGCGCGCCCGGAGCCGCCTCCGCCCCGCGCCACGCCATCGCCAATCTCGACACGGGGCCCGCAGAGGCGTATGAGACGGAATGGATCGCGGGGGGTGATGACGGGGCAGGGGGATTTTCACCCCGTTCCGGCAGAATCGGCGCGGGAACCCTGATGAACGGCCTCTGGGCAGTGGGTATCCTGCGCCGCCTCCTCTAGGCGGAGCAACGCAGCCGGGCGGGACAGATTGGCCCCGCGGGCGGCAAGACAAGGCGGGACATGCTCGAAGGGCTCAATCACTGGTATCGTCGGCGCATCAACCGCGCCGCCCTGCGCCAATGGGCCCGCGCCGCCGACGTGGCCGATGCCCTGCCCGTGGAGGATCTGCAACGCCTGCGCAGCGACGCCCGCCGCGCCCGCGCCGCCGCCGAGGAAATCCTTCATCTGACCGAGGCCCGGCTGGCCCTGCCGGTGTCCGGCTCTGCCGCCATCCGCAAGCCGGTTCTGGCCGACTGGGCCTGGCGCCCGGCGCTGTGGTCGGGGCCGCTGTTTCCCGCCGGTCTCGCCGCGCCCGCCAGCCGCACGCCCTTCGGGAGCGAACTGACGCTGTTCCACGACTGCCCCCTGTCCGAGATCGTGCTGCGCCAGATCCCCAACCACCGCCCCGAGGATCTGGCCCCCTATGGCCTGTCGATCGAGGTGTTCGCCTTTTCGGGCAGCTTCCTGTCGCTGGTGCTCGATCTGCCCGAGGCCCTGCAGGGCGGCCTGTCGCGGGAGCATGTGATTCGCCTGGAATCCGTGGTCGAGACGGAAATGCCGCTGGAGGTGTTCGCCCGCCTCAACGTGCGCCACGGGCCCAATACCGAGCAGATCGTCCGCGAATTCGACCTGCGCCGGACCGATGTCGCGGTGGAATTCGACCTTGCCTATACCGAGATGAACGAAAAGCGGGTTGAACGGATGTGGGTGGACATCATCCTCGACAGCCCGGCCTACAATCGCGTGCACCTGCGCGACATCACCCTGTCGCGCCGACCGCGCGCCGCAATCTGAGGAGGAGCGATGACCGCGCCCAGGCTCTTGCACCGCCAGATCCGCGGCGGCATCTACGAGGGTATCCTCGCCGCCGACGGGGCCGCCCCCGAGATGGAGCTGCGCCTCGACGGGCGGGCGATCGCCACCCCTGAGCTGGAGGCGCGGGCCGACCGGCCGGGCTCCTGGGCGCTGCGCGCGGCCCTTCCCGGCGAGGCCATGAGCGACGGCGTCAAGGCCGTCGTGCTGGTGGAGCGGGCGGGCGGAACCGTCGTCGACAGCTTCACCATCACCACCGGAGACGACACCACCGACGACCTGCGCGCCGAGATCGCGCTTTTGCGTGCCGAGCTGGACATGCTGAAATCGGCCTTTCGCCGCCATTGCGCCGACACCGCCGGGGGCTGACGCCGCGTCAGCGCGGGGCCGCCCGGTGCCGGGCAAGTGGACAGCGCCCCCGCCTGCGGGCTAACTGACGTCAAAGTCGCTCCGGGGGGACCATGGCCGAAACTCGCTATCCGCATCTTCTTGCGCCGCTCGATCTGGGCTTTGTCACCCTGCGCAACCGGGTGCTCATGGGCTCCATGCATACGGGCCTCGAGGAAACCCGCGACTGGGCGCGGATGGGCCGATTCTATGCCGACCGGGCAGCGGGTGGCGTGGGGCTCATCGTCACCGGCGGCATGGCCCCCAACAGCGAGGGCGGCGTCTATCCCGGGGCGGCGGGCCTTTACACCGATGCCGATATCGCGGGCCATCGCATCGTCACCGACGCCGTGCACGACGCGGGCGGCCTGATCGCCATGCAGGTGCTGCACACCGGCCGCTATGGCTATGGCCCCGATTGCGTGGCCCCCTCGCCGGTGAAATCGCCGATCTCGCCCTTTGCCCCCCGCGAGCTTGATGAGGAGGGGATCGAGAAGCAGATCGCCGACATGGTGCGATCGGCGCAGCGCGCCCGCGAGGCCGGGTATGACGGCGTGGAGGTGATGGGTTCGGAGGGCTATCTGATCAACCAGTTCCTCGTGCGCCACACCAACAGGCGCACCGACCGCTGGGGCGGCAGCTACGAGAACCGGATGCGCTTCGCCCTCGAGGTGATGCGCCGCACCCGGGCTGCGGTGGGTCCGGATTTCATCATCATCTACCGCCTCTCCATCCTCGATCTGGTGCCCGAAGGCTCCAGCTTCGCGGAGGTGGTGCAGCTGGCCCGGGGCATCGAGGCTGCCGGGGCCACGATCATCAACACTGGCATCGGCTGGCACGAGGCCCGGGTGCCCACCATCGCCACCTCCGTGCCCCGGGCGGGCTTTGCCTGGGTGACGAAGAAGCTGATGGGCCATGTCTCCGTTCCGGTGATCACCTCCAACCGCATCAACACCCCCGAGGTGGCCGAGCGCCTGCTGGCCGAGGGCTGCGCCGACATGGTCTCGATGGCGCGGCCGTTTCTCGCCGATGCCGATTTCGTCGCCAAGGCCGCCGATGGCCGCGCCGAGGAGATCGCCCCCTGCATCGCCTGCAATCAGGCCTGCCTCGATCACACCTTCTCCGGGCGGATGACCTCCTGCCTCGTCAATCCGCGCGCCTGCCACGAGACCGAGCTGGAATACACCGCCACCGACACGCCCCGCCGCATCGCCGTGGTGGGCGCGGGCGCAGGCGGGCTGTCGGCGGCGCTGGTGCTGGCCGAGCGGGGCCATGCCGTCACCCTCTTCGAGAAGAGCGGCGAGATCGGCGGGCAGCTCAACCTCGCCCGGCGCATCCCCGGCAAGGAGGAGTTCCACGGGCTGGTGGACTGGTATCAGACCATGCTGATACGCCGGAACGTGGACCTGCGCCTGCGCCATGCCCCCGGGGTGGAGGAGCTGTCAAAGTTCGACGAGGTCATCGTCGCCACCGGCGTGCGCCCCCGCGACCCGCAGATCCCCGGACAGGACGCCCCCCATGTCGCCAGCTATGCCGATGTGCTGCGCGGCCGGGTGCGGCCGGGCCCGCGCGTGGCCGTGGTCGGCGCGGGCGGCATCGGCTTCGACGTCGCCGAATTCCTTGTGCACGAGGGCGAAAGCCCCACCGAGAGCCCCGCCCTGTGGCAGCGGGAATGGGGCGTGGCCGACCCGGAGGAACATCGCGGCGGGCTGGCCCCCGAAGGGCCCCGGCCCGAAGCCCCGGCCCGGGCGGTCACCCTTTTGCAGCGCAAGGCCGAGAAGCTGGGCAAGCGGCTGGGCAAGACCACGGGCTGGATCCACCGCGCCGGCCTGCAGATGAAGCAGGTGGAGATGATCGGCGGCGTCACCTACGAGGGCGTGGAGGAGGGGGGCCTGCGCATCTCCTTCGGAGAAGAGCGCCGCGACCCCCGCCTGATCGAGGCCGATACGATCGTGCTCTGTGCCGGGCAGGAACCCGAACGCAGCCTTGCCGATGCTCTGATCGCCGCCGGGATCACCCCCCATGTCATCGGCGGGGCCGACGTGGCCTCCGAGCTTGATGCCAAGCGCGCCATTGATCAGGGCGCGCGGCTGGCCGCACGGCTGTAGACGGGCGCGGCTCAGGCGCCGCCGCGCCTGTCATCGCCGCTGTCGCTGTCCGGGCCGGCCCCGGGCCGTTCCTCCGGCTCCGGGCTCAGCCCGTAGGGCGCCACCAGCCGCCAGACATGGCCCGGCACCATGTTCTTGACCCGGGCCGGAAAATGCCGGCGCAGGTGCAGCACCGTCTCGATGGCCTTCATCTCCAGCCGGGCGCGGGCGAATTCGAGGCCCCGGGGCCCGATGCGCGGCTGCAGGAAGGCCACGACGGGGCGCGCCCAGTCGGGCATGGAGCGCAGCGGCAGCCCCCCCGCCGCCCGGGCGGTATTGGCCAGAAACCCCTTCACCGGACCTTCGCGGCGTCCCTTGTCGGTCAGCGGGCGCAGCCGCAGCCGGGCCTCGATTCCGGCCAGAAGCTCGGCCCCGCGGGCATTGCGCACTATCACCCATTGATCGCCGTCCCCGCCCATGTAGCCCACGGTGATATCGGCCAGACGGTTGGTGTAATCCACGCAGGTGCGGCAGGTCAGCGGAAAGAAATCGGGCGGCAGCCTGGAGATCGGCAGCTTGAGAAAGGGGATCGTTTTCGCCTTTCGTCCATCGTCGAAACGCAATTCAACCCGGTAATCGGCCCGGAACTCCAGATAGGAGATGGTTTCCGGCCGGTCATCCAGCAGCGCGAGGAAATCATGAAAGCGCTCGGTCGTGGTGTTGTCGGAACAGGGCGTGCCGATGACGTAGATCCGCTCGAATCCCATCTCGCGTTCCAGCGCACGCAGGGCATAGACCTGACAGGGAATGCCGATCATCGCAATTCGTCGATATCCGGCAGCGGCAGCAGGCTCCAGCAGCGCCACCACCGGCGCATAGCCCATCCGCATGCCCCGGCAGGCGGCCAGCCCCGCAGCCTCGGTGACGATCACCGGCACCGGGCGCCAGCGGTCCTCGGGGTGGGGGGCGACGGTCAGGACCGCCTCCACCGCGCCGCTGTCCAGCAGATGGGCGGCAAGGGCGGTGGTGATGCCCGTCCATTGCGCACCCTCGGCGGGCGGGTCGAGGGCCGCGCGCAGCATCCGCTGGGTGGTGCCGAAAAAGGCCTCCTCGCCGCGCTCGGGGTCGGCCTCGCGGCCATGGGCCTGACGCTCCAGCCCCGGATAATCGGGGCGGATGAACTGGCAGGCCCGCCCGCAGGCCTTGCCGTCGCCCATCCGCGAGACGCCGCAATCGGTGCACAGGCCGGGCCGGGCCTCGCCGCCGATGGCGGGCACGGTCAGGGCGGGGGCGGGATCGAGGGGCATGGGCGGGCTCGTGCTGCTGCGGACGGGCCAGCTTCACCCATCCGTGTCCGCCTGTCCACCATCGGCGGGGCGCAGCTGCACCCTTTGCGCGGCATCGAGGATATGGGCGCGCATGGCCTGCGCCGCCTCCCCGGCCTCGCCCCGCACCATGGCCTCGAAGATGCGGCCGTGTTCCTTCCAGACCTGGGCGGTCATGCCCGGAAACCGCAGCACCTCGCCCATGGAGCGGCGCAGGTGCTGCCAGTTCAGCCGCATCGTGTCGGCAAGGATGCGGTTGCCCGACAGATCATAGAGGAAGGTATGAAAGGCGATGTCGGCCCGCAGCACCGCCGCCGCGTCGCCCGCCTGCATCGCCTCCATGCCGGCGGCCACCGCATCGCGGCCGCGCGCGATGGTGCCGGGCGTCAGGCGGGGGGTGGCAAGCTGGACGGCCAGGGGCTCCAGCGCGCCGCGCACCTGATAGATCGACTGGAAGAGGTCGCGGTCCACCGGGGCCACCTCCACCCCGCGCCGGGGGCGTTCGGTGACGAATCGCTGGGCCTTGAGCATGGCGATGGCGCTGTTGACCGGCTGGCGCGACACGCCGAGCCGGGCCGCGATCTCGTCCTGTGCGAGGCGGTCGCCGGGCTTCATCTCGCCGGTGCAGATGGCGTCGAGGAGCGAGTCATAGACCCGGTCCACCAGCGATCTGACGGGTTGCAAATGCTCCATCACGCCCTCCTGTTCCTTCCTAGCGCCGGGCCGGGCGGGCTGCAACGTGCCAGGGGCTTTACCGGATGCCGTATTTCGTATACGAAATGCGAAACGCCAGGGAGGAGAGCATGGCCCAGCCCATTCGGATATTGCTTGCCAAGGTCGGTCTCGATGGCCACGACCGTGGCGTGAAGGTCGTTGCGCGCACCTTGCGCGACGCCGGTATGGATGTCGTCTACACGGGCCTGCACCGCACGCCCGAGGAGGTGGTTCGCGCCGCCGTCCAGGAAGACGTGGACATCCTCGGTGTCAGCCTGTTGTCGGGCGTGCAGATGACCGTCTTTCCCAAGATCTTCCGCCTCCTCAGGGAGGCACAGGCCGACGACATGATCGTGGTCGCGGGCGGCGTGATGCCCGACGAGGATGTGGAAGAGCTGCGCAAGATGGGCGTGGCCGAGGTGTTGCTGCAGGACACGCCCCCCGCCCAGATCGTGGCGCGGCTGACGGAGCTGGTCGAGGCACGGGGGCCGCGCTGATGGAAAGCTGGTCCTGGCCCCCCCGCTACGACGAAAGCTACCTCCCCGACCCGTCCAGCCGCTACTGGTTCCCGACCCGGGAGACGATGGACCCCGCCGCGCGCGACGCGGCGATCCTGCAGCGGCTGCGCGAGGTCTGCGACTACGCCTATACCCATGCGCCCTTCTACCGGCGCAAGTGGGACGAGGCGGGCTTTCACCCCTCGCAACTCAAGAGCCTCGAGGATTTCGAGACCCGCGTGCCCGTGGTCACCAAGGCCGAACTGCGCGCCTCGCAATCCGGACATCCGCCCTTTGGCGATTACCTCTGCATCCCCGAGGACGAGGTGTTCCACATCCACGGCACGTCGGGCACCACCGGGGGGCCCCCCCCCCTTTGCGGGGGGCGCGCCCCCAGGGGGCGGGGGGGCCAATCCCCGTCCCGCCACATGGGGGGGCTGGGGCGGCGGCCCGGGCGGGGGGGGTGGGGGGGGGGG
>JAFIEC010000372.1 GCA_020832725.1 Paracoccaceae bacterium
CGGACGTGGCGGAACCTGCTGAAATCTGACGGGGCGGTGGACCTTGTGCATTTCACCATCCTGCGCCCGCCGGAAAAACAGGATGGCGTGCCCATCTCGGAATTGTCGCTGATCGCCTTTCCGACCTACGAGCTCTTCATGCAGCGGATCGAGGATTTCGACCTGATCATCTTCGACCGCTATCGCCGCCGGGGCATCCTGCCGGCCAGCTATATCGACAACATCCGCCGCTACGTCGAGGCGGGCGGCGCGCTGCTGGTGGCGGGCGGGGCCGAATTCGCCAGTGCCGAAAGCCTGTACCGCTCGCCGCTGTCGCGCATCATGCCGGCCGAGCCCACCGGGCGGGTGGCCGAGCGCGGCTTTACCCCGCGCATCACCGAGGCTGGCCGGCGCCATCCCGTGACCGAGGGGCTGGATGCCTTTGCCCCGCGCCCGGCCGAGGGTGACACGCCCGGCTGGGGCCGCTGGTTCCGGCATGTGGAGTTGGTGCCGCGCGCGGGTCACGTGGTGATGTCGGGCGTCGAGGACGCCCCGCTTCTGGTGCTGGATCGCCAGGGTCAGGGGCGAATCGCACTCCTCGGGTCCGATCAGGCATGGTTGTGGGATCGGGGCGTGGAGGGGGGCGGGCCGCAACTGGAATTGCTCCGCCGCATGGCACATTGGGCCATGTCCGAGCCCGACCTGGAGGAGGAGGCGCTGGTGGCGACGGCTTCGGGCCGGGCCATCGCCATCACCCGGCGCAGCATGTCCGAGCCTGAATCGCCCCTTGTGGCCGAGCTTGTCTCGCCCTCGGGCACGGTGGCCGAGGTCATACTGGAGCCCGCCGGGCCGGGCCGGTTCGAGGCCGTCGTCCCGGCCGAGGAACAGGGCCTCTGGCGCGTGAGTCAGGGCCTGCGCGAGGCGGTCGTGGCCCTTGGTCCCCCGGCACCCCGCGAATTCGAACGGATCATCGCAACCGGTGACATCCTTGCCCCCTTCGTCGCCTCGACCCGTGGCGGCATTCACCGGCTGGAGGACGGGCTGCCCGATATCCGGCTGGTGCGCGAAGGGCGCGTGGCCTCGGGGCGCGGCTGGATCGGGCTGACGCCGCGCGAGGCCTACCTGACCACTGACATACGACGCCAGACGCTGGTCTGGCCCGGGCTGTTCCTGGCCCTGGCAGCGCTGTTGACGATGATGGCATGGCGGCGCGAGGGGCGCTGACGCGCGCTGCTGTTGCCACAGGCACGAATGCGGTGCAGTCTGTTGCAAAGGTGGGTGCGCGACGGGACATCTGCCAGCTTCGGGAGGAACGATGACCGCACATCCGGCACGCGACGTGCCACGCGACACGGTGGCAGGGGCAGCTGCCGCGCAATCCGAGGCTGCGCCAGAGGCGGTGCTCGAGTTCTGGTTCCACGAGGTGGGCCCCAAGGGCTGGTTCGAGGGCGGCCCCGAGCTGGACAAGGTGATACGCGACCGTTTCGAGACCCTGTGGGAGCGGGCACGGCGCGGCAGGCTGGGCGCCTGGAGGCGCTCGGACGAGGGTGTCCTCGGATTGATCCTGCTTCTCGACCAGTTTCCGCGCAACATGTTCCGCGACGGCGCACGGGCCTTTGCGTCGGACGGGGTCGCGCTGGCGCTGGCCAAGCAGGCCATCGATCACAGTCGCGACCTGCGCAGCCCCGAGGAGCAGCGCCCGTTCTTCTACCTGCCGCTGATGCATTCCGAAAGCCTGCCGGATCAGGAGCGCTGTGTGCGCCTGTTCCGTACCCGCCTGCCGGGAGCGGTGTCGAACCTGCTCCACGCCCGGGCCCATCGCGAGGTGATCCGGCGCTTTGGCCGCTTTCCCTATCGCAATGCCGCTCTGGGCCGCGAAAGCACACCGGTCGAAAAGGCGTTCATGACCGAGGGCGGATATGGCGCGGTGCTGCGCGCACTTGAAGCCGACTGAGTCCTTCCCGTTGTGAAGCCGGGCCGCTCGGTGTAGCCTGATACATGGTTTAGCGTTGAATAATCAGGCGGAGGGGCTGATGGCCGAGGACGGTTTCGATGTGGTCGTGGTGGGGGGCGGCCCCGGAGGCTATGTTGCAGCGATCCGCGCGGCCCAGCTTGGCCTGACTGTGGCGGTGATCGAGCGCGAGGCGCTGGGGGGCATCTGCCTCAACTGGGGCTGCATTCCCACCAAGGCGATGCTGAGATCGGCCGAGGTTTTCCACCTGATGCACAGGGCGGCCGAATTCGGCCTTCGGGCCGAGGGCGTGGGTTATGACCTCGATGCGGTCGTGAAGCGCTCCCGCAAGGTGGCGGGGCAGCTTTCGGGCGGCGTGGCGCATCTGCTGAAGAAAAACAAGGTCACCGTCGTGATGGGCGAGGCACGCCTGCCCGCGCCCGGCATCGTCGAGGTGACGACGTCCAAGGGCACCCGCACCCTGCGCGCACCCGAGGTGATCCTTGCCACCGGGGCGCGGGCGCGCGATCTGCCGGGCCTCGAAGCCGATGGCAAGCGTGTCTGGAGCTATCGTCACGCGCTGCAGCCGCCCCACATGCCCGCGCGCCTTCTGGTCATCGGCTCTGGCGCGATCGGCATCGAATTCGCCAGCTTCTTCAATACTCTTGGTGCGCATACCCATGTGGTAGAGGTGATGGACCGGATCCTGCCCGCCGAGGATGCCGAGATCGCTGCCTTTGCGCGAAAGCAGTTCGAGAAGCAGGGAATGAGCATCCGCGCCGGCACTACCGTGACGCGGCTGGACCGCACCGAGACTGGCGTCACCGCGCATCTGGAGGCGGACGGCAAGACCGAGACGCTGGAGGTCGATACCGTCATCTCGGCGGTGGGGATCGTCGGCAATGTCGAGGGGCTGGGGCTGGAGGCGCTGGGCGTGACGATCGATCGCACCCATGTGGTGACTGACGAATATTGCCGCACCGGGGTCAAGGGGCTGTGGGCCATCGGTGATATCGCGGGCGCACCATGGCTTGCGCACAAGGCCAGCCACGAGGGCGTCATGGTGGCCGAGATGATCGCGGGCCAGGATGTCCACCCGATCAAGCCGGGCTCCATTCCCGGCTGCACCTATTGCCACCCCCAGATCGCCAGCGTCGGCCTGACCGAGGACAAGGCCCGCGCCGCCGGGCATGAGGTGAAGGTGGGCCGTTTCCCCTTTATCGGCAACGGCAAGGCCATCGCGCTGGGTGAATCCGAGGGCATGGTCAAGACCATCTTCGATGCCGCCAGCGGCGAGTTGCTGGGCGCGCATATGGTGGGGGCCGAGGTGACCGAACTGATCCAGGGCTATGCCGTGGGGCGCACGCTGGAGACGACCGAGGCGGAACTGATCCATACCGTCTTTCCGCACCCGACCCTGTCGGAAATGATGCATGAATCGGTTCTCGACGCCTATGGAAGGGCGATCCATTTCTAGGGTGGAGCCCCGGACATCACCCTGTGCGATGGCCCGTTACATCGGCCCGCTTTGCGGCTATGAGGCGGCAAGGAGAGACATGATGCGCGATCTCAAGGACCCGACCCAGCGCCATCCCGAAAAGGCGGCGCGGCCCGAAACCATCCGGCTGAAAAAGCCCGACTGGATTCGCGTCAAGGCGCCGACGTCGGCGGGCTACAAGGCCACCCGGGACATCCTGCGCGAGAACCGCCTTGTCACCGTCTGCGAGGAGGCGGGATGCCCCAATGTGGGCGAATGCTGGGCCCAGGGCCACGCCACCATGATGATCATGGGCGAGATCTGCACCCGTGGCTGCACATTCTGCAATGTCGCCACGGGTCGTCCGCAGGCGCTCGATGCGTTTGAGCCGGGCCGCGTCGCCCATGCGGTCGACAAGCTGGGCCTTGCCCATGTCGTCGTCACCAGCGTGGACCGGGACGATTTGGAGGATGGCGGGGCCGAGCATTTCGCTCAGACCATCCGCGCCATCCGTCACCGCAGCCCCGGGACCACCATCGAGGTGCTGACGCCCGATTTCCTCAGGTGTGACGCGACGGCGCTGGAAACGGTGGTCGCGGCGCGGCCCGATGTCTTCAACCACAACCTCGAGACCGTGCCCGGGCTGTACCCCGAGGTGCGTCCGGGTGCCCGCTATTTCCACTCGCTGCGCCTGTTGCAGCGGGTGAAGGAGCTTGATCCGTCGATGTTCACCAAGTCCGGGGTGATGGTGGGACTGGGAGAGGAGCGTCAGGCCGTTCTTCAGGTGATGGACGACATGCGCTCGGCCGATGTCGATTTTCTCACCATCGGCCAGTATCTGCAGCCCACGCCGCGGCACCATGCGGTTGCCCGTTTCGTCACCCCCGACGAATTCAGCGCCTACGAGATCGCGGCTCGGGGCAAGGGCTTTCTCATGGTGTCGGCGACGCCGCTGACGCGCTCTTCCTACCATGCCGGCGAGGATTTCGCCCGCCTCCGCGCTGCGCGAGAGGCACGGCTGGCGGGCGGGGCCTGACCGGCTGCCTGCGCCCCCTGCGGATGTCCGGATCAGGGGTGCAGCCCCCTCATTCCGATGGCGGCACCCGCATCAGGTAGAGGGCGATCGCGCGGCGGTCGTCCGGGGTCGTGCGGTGCAGGCTCTTGACGACATCGGCCATGCTGCCGCCGGCAGTATCGAAATCGGGCGTCAAGCCCATGTCGAGATAAGCGGCGATCTGCTCCACGCTCCAGCCCAGCCTGTCGGGCGTGATGGCCGGAATGCGGCCCGTCCCCGAGGGGTTGGCCGCGCCCGCCATCCAGCGCGCGGTATCAAGCCCGCCCAATGCGGTGCGCGGCGTGTGGCATTCGCCGCAATGGGCCAGCGCCTCGGCCAGATAGCGCCCGCGCTCCCCCTCTGCCGAGAGTGGGCCCGTCACCGCCCAGTCGGGCCTCAGATGCAGCCGGTTCCACAGGCCAAGGCCCAGTCGCGGACGCAGGGCAAGGGGCAGGTCATGGGCCTCGTTCCGACGGGCCGCAGGCGGCAGCGTCTCCATGAAGGCCCACAGGTCGGCCACATCCTGTGCCTGCATCCGGACATAGGCAGTATAGGGAAAGGCCGGGAAATAGGCCTCTCCCCCGGGCGAGACGCCCGTCCACAAGGCGCGGGCCATGTCCTCCAGGCGCCATCCGCCGATGCCATGGGTTGCGTCGGGAGAGATGTTGGGTGCGACGAATGTGCCGAAGTCGGTCTCGAACCGCCGCCCTCCGGCAAGGATCAGGCGGGCCTCGTCTTCGGCTCCCTGTGCTGCATGGCACGAGGCGCAACCCGAGGCCCAGAACACTCGCTCACCCCGGGCGGGATCGCCCGTCAGCCCGGACAGATCGCCAAGCCGCTCAGGGTCCATCGGCTGCGGCCGGTCGAGGCCCAGCAAAATCCCGGCGGCGAGCGCCGCGACCAGCCCGAGCGCTGTGGCGATGCGGCGCATCGGGCTCAGCGCGGTGCCCGGAAATCCTGGTGGCAGGCCGAGCAGGCCTGGATCACCGGACCGAGCCCGGCGCGCAGGCTGTCGAGCCCATCGCCCGCGACCTCGGTCAGGGCGGCACTGCGCGTGCCCAGCGCCTCGAAACGCTCGGCGAAGGTGTCGGCATCCTCCCAGATGCCCGGCAGGGCGCGGGTGCCCTCCATGCTGGCGCTGTCGGTGCCCGCAGGCCACATCGGCGCCTGATGCAGGCTGGCCAGCTGCGCAAGGTTCTCTGCCGCCTGTTGTGCCGTGGCCGCCTCATAGGGGGCGGACCCCTGCACCATGGCACCGACCGTGCCGAGGTTGAACGCCAGCAGCTTGAACTGCGCCTGACGCGCCTCGACCGCCGCCTCGGAGGCCAGGGCGGGCGCGATGCCGACAGTCAGAAGGGCGGCGATGGCAAGGGGGGCTGCAAGGCGCATGGGTCTCTCCTGTTTGGGTCTGTCCCCTACTCCTAGCGCGGGTCGTGCCGCGATCCAGCGACTTCCCCACCGCCTCACGCAGAGTTGAGGACGTCACTCGCGGGCGCGCAACACGCGGGCAGGACGCACGGCAAGCGGGCGCCAGGCAAACAGCAGCCCCGCGACAAGGCTGGCCGTGGCCCCGCCCGCCACGATCGCCACGGCGGAGACCGGGTCGAAGACGAAACGCGCCTGCATCACGAAGGTCATCACCGCCCAGGAGGCGATGGCCCCGCCCGCCAGGGCAACGACGCCGGCCGCAGCACCCAGCATGGCCGAGCGGAGGGCAAAGGAGGCGAGGATGCTGCGCCGCACCGCGCCCAGGGTCTTGAGGATGGCGGCCTCGAAGGCGCGCCGCCGTTCGCCGGCGGCCGCCGCCCCGATCAGCACGACAAAGCCGGTCAGCAGGGTGATCGCTGCGGCACCGCGAATGGCGGCAGCGATATTGCCGAGGTTCTCGGCAGCGCGGGCAATCCCCTCGCGCACCGAGATGGCGGTGACATTGGGCATGGCACCGGCCACGGAGCGCAGGATGCCCGCCTCTGCCTCGGGGGGGGCATAGGCGGTGGCGATGAAGGTATGGGGCGCGCCGGACAGGGCGGCGGGGTTCATCACGATCAGGAAGTTGATCCCCATGGTGGAGAAATCGACCTCCCGGAACGAGGTGATCTCTGCCGTCATGCTCCGGCCGAGGATGTTCAGCGTCACCATGTCGCCCAGCTTCAGCCCCATCTCTTCGGCGGCCTCGGCCGAAAAGCTCATCTGCGGCGGGCCGCTGTAATCCTCGGGCCACCACGTGCCTTCGGTGAGGGTCGTGCCCGAAGGGGGCGCGGCGGAATAGGTGATGCCCCGGTCGCCCCGCAGAACCCAATGGTTGCCCGCAACCTCGCGGGCGGGCCGGTCGTTGATCCGGGTGATGATGCCGCGCAGCAGCGGGGCCGCGTTCACTTCGTCGACAAGGCCGGAGCCGTGGGTCAGTTCCTCGAACCTGGTCATCTGGTCGCGCGGGATATCCACGAAGAAGAAGGCCGGGGCCCGGGCGGGCAATTCGTTCTGCAGGGCAGAGCGCAGGTTGGCATCGATCTGCCCTATGGTGGCCAGCACCGTCAGCCCCAGACCGAGCGACAGCACCACCGAAGTCGTCTCGCCCCCGGGGCCGCCCACGGCGCCCAGTGCCAGCCGCAGCGCGGGGCGCCC
>JAFIEC010000373.1 GCA_020832725.1 Paracoccaceae bacterium
CGAGGGCGCGGCCAAGACCACGCGGCCGAAAAGCTGGTCCGTCAATGGCCTGGGCCGCGGCGCCGCGCATCTCGTGTCGCGCGACGACAACGGCGATCCGATCTATGGCGGCACACCGGCGGATTTCGCGGTGGTGCAGGCCATTCAGGAACTCAAGACCCGCGGCTTCCGCGTCACCTTCTACCCCTTCCTGCTGATGGACATCCCCGCGGGCAACGACCTGCCCAACCCCTATTCGGACAACGCCACAGAGATCGGCCAGCCGGTTCTGCCCTGGCGCGGCCGGATCACCTGCTCGCCAGCGCCCGGCTTTGCCGGCACGGTCGACAAGACCGCGACGGCCGGCGCGCAGGTCGCGAGCTTCTTCGGCAGTGCCCAGCCCTCGAATTTCGCGGTATCGGGAACGAGCGTCGCGTGGACCGGCCCGGCCGGCGACTGGGGTCTGCGCCGGATGATCCTGCATTACGCCCATCTCTGCACGGCTGCGGGTGGGGTCGATGCGTTCCTGATCGGGTCGGAGATGCGTGGGCTGACCACCATCCGCTCGGACGCCGCGAGCTATCCGGCGGTGCAGGCGTTTCGCGATCTGGCGGGCGATGTGCGCAGCATTCTCGGGGCGGGCAACAGGATCAGCTACGCCGCCGACTGGTCGGAATACTTCGGCCACCAGCCCGGCGATGGCAGCGGGGACGTGTTCTTCCATCTCGACCCACTCTGGGCGGATGCCAACACCGACTTTGTCGCCATCGACAACTACATGCCGCTCTCGGATTGGCGGGACGGGTTCGAGCATGCCGACGCGCAGGAGGGCTGGCCCGCGATCTACGACCGGGCGTATCTGCAATCAAACATCGCCGGGGGTGAGGGGTTCGACTGGTTCTATGCCAGCGCCGCAGATCGCTCGGCGCAGATCCGCACGCCGGTCACAGATGGTGCCCACGGCAAGCCATGGGTCTTCCGTTACAAGGATCTGCGCGCCTGGTGGTCGGAGCTGCATTTCAACCGCCCCGGTGGCGTGGAGTCTGCACCCCCGACCGCGTGGATGCCGGAGTCGAAACCGGTCTGGTTCACGGAGCTGGGCTGTCCCGCGGTGGATCGCGGCACGAACCAGCCGAACGTCTTCTTCGACCCGAAATCCTCCGAGAGCTTCGTGCCCTATTTCTCCCGCGGCTGGCGCGACGACGCGATCCAGCGCGCCTATCTTGAGGCCAGCTATCTCTGGTGGAAAGAGGCCGAGAACAATCCGGTGTCGTCAGTGTATGGCGGCCGGATGGTGCATGTCCCCGAATGCGCCGCCTGGACCTGGGATGCGCGACCTTATCCGTTCTTCCCGGCGCTGACCGATGTCTGGACCGATGGCGCGAACTGGCGACTGGGCCATTGGCTGACCGGGCGGCTGGGGGCAGTGTCTCTCGCGGCGTTGGTGCGGCATCTCTGCCTGCGCGCCGGGATGCCGGCCGAGCGCATCGACGTCTCGGGCCTCTGGGGTGCGGTCGAGGGCTATGTCATCGGCGCGCTGGAAAGCCCGCGGGCCTCGATCACCACGCTCGCGCGGCATTTCGGCTTTGACGCGGTCGAGAACGGAGGGGTCATCCGCTTCGTCATGCGCGGGCGCGCCGCCGCTGCCGGGATCGGCATGGACGATCTTGCCGTTGCGCAGGCCGGCGGCAGCGAGATGCTTGAGTTGACCCGTGCGCAGGAGACCGAGCTGCCGCAGGCGCTCAAATGGCAGGTCGCCCGCGCCGACGAGGATTATGACGCCGCACAGGTCGAGGCGCAGCGCATCACCGTGGACACGGCGCGCATCGCCTCGGAATCCTTCCCGATGGCGGTGGCGCCCGAGGAAGCCGAGCGGCGGTGCCGCCGCGCCCTGATGGAAGCCTGGACCGGGCGCGAAACGGCCGTGTTCCGCCTGCCGCCCTCGCGGCTCGCGCTCGACCCCGCCGATGTGGTGACGCTCGACCATGATGGCCGGGCCATGCCCCTGCGGTTGATCTCCACCGCCGATGCGGACGCCCGCGCGATCGAGGCCGTGCGCCAGGACCGCGAGGCCTATGACCTGCCGCCAGGGCAGGCGCGGCCGTCCGCGCTCTCGCGCGCCGTGGTTTTCGGCGCGCCCGAGGTGGCGCTGATGGACCTGCCGCAACTCACCGAGGAACAGCCCGCGCATCGCCCGCTCATTGCCGCGCATGCGGTGCCGTGGCCCGGCGAGATGGCGGTATTCCGCAGCCCTTCGACCGATGGCTTCGAGCTGCTGACGACGTTTGGCAGCCGCGCGCGGATGGGCACGCTGGTCTCAGATTTCTTTGCGGGGCCGGTGTCGCGCTTCGATCTCGGCAACACGCTGGAGGTCGATCTGCTCACTGGCACGCTGGAAAGCGTGACCGATCTCACCCTCCTCAGTGGCGCGAACGCGCTGGCCATCGAGAGCATGCCTGGCGTCTGGGAGATTGTGCAGGTTGGGGCGGCGGAACTGATCGCGCCGGGGCGGTATCGCCTCACACGGCTCCTGCGCGGCCAGCGTGGGACGGAAGGCGTCATGGGCAATCCCACGCCTGAAGGCGCACGCGTCGTGGTGCTGGACACCAGCCTCGCAACACTGCCTATCGCCGAGGCCGATCTCGGTATCCCGTGGAACTGGCGCATCGGCCCCGCGAGCCGACCCGTCAGCGATGAGACCCATGTTGCCCGCACCTTCACGCCGGAAAGTATCGGGTTGCGGCCTTTCTCCGTGGCCCATGTCGAACAGCCATGGCGACGGCCGCGTGCGCCTGGCGATCTGACGATCCGATGGGTGCGACGCTCCCGCGCGCTCGCGGCAGACAGCTGGGGCGGGCTCGAAGTGCCGCTTGCCGAGGAACTGGAAGCCTACGAGGTCGAAATCCTCGACGGCTCAGCGGTCAAGCGGATCTTGAGCACGACCACCACCAGCGCGCTCTACACCGCCGACGCCCAGATCGCCGATTGGGGGACGCCGCTCGGTCCCGCCGACGCACTCACCATCCGCATCTTCCAGCTC
>JAFIEC010000374.1 GCA_020832725.1 Paracoccaceae bacterium
GCGGCCAGATCGGCCTGCAGTATTGGTGCAAGCGCCACGTGCCACAGGCCCGCCACGGGGTGCAGGCCCTGTGCGGTCCGGGCCAGAACGATCGCCGCACCCCGGCCCCCGCAGCGGGCGGCCCCCAGGATGGCTACCAGATCGCGTGGCAGAAAAGGCGCATCTGCCGGTGCGGTCAGCACCTCGCGCGCGCCCAGCCCGCGCGCCCAGAGCATCGCCGCCAGGATGCCGCCCAGAGGCCCGGGCCAATCCGGAACCGGATCGGGCAGGACCGGCAGGCCGTGCCCGGCAAAGCGGGAGGCGGGGCCGTTGGCATTCAGGGCCAGCGGGAAGGCCTGGTGCGCAAGCCGCTCCACCACATGCGACAGGATCGGCCGGCCCCCGATCTCCAGCAGGGTCTTGTCGCCCCCGCCCATCCGGCGTGCCTTGCCCCCGGCAAGTATGACCCCCGGCAGGCTTGTGTCCTGCGGGCCCGGCGGTGCAAGGCCGGGACGATCCGCGCGTTCACCTGACATTCCCGACATCCTTCCTGCGCGCCCCGGCAAGCCGCCCCGCCCCTCGCGTCACGCCACAGCCTTTCGGCGGGCGATTGCAACCGTCGCGCCAAGCGCGTAGGCAAATGTCCTGAGCGCGCCATTGCCGCCACCCGAACCGACACCAGGATGCCGGCATGTCTTCCTCCACAGCAAAAGAAGCGTTCTGGCAAGGCTTTCGGTCGGGTCTTCCGTTCCTGATCGTGCTGATCCCGTTCGCGATGCTCTTCGGCATTGCCGCGACCGAGGCAGGCCTGCCGCTTGCCCAGACCATGGCGATGACGGTGCTGGTCATCGCGGGCGCGGCCCAGTTCGCGGCCCTTGCCCTGATGGAGGAGAATGCGCCGATTCTCATCGTCCTGCTGTCAGCGCTGGCGGTCAACCTGCGCATGGCGATGTATTCTGCGGGGCTGGTGGTGCATTTCGGCGCCTTGCCCGTCTGGCAAAGGGCGATCCTGGCCTATCTGATCGTCGATCAGGCCTATGCCGCCAGCGCCCAGCGCTTCGAGCAGGAGCCGGGGCTGCGCATCGGTGTCAAGCTTGCCTTTTACATGGGAACCATCACGCCGGTCTTCCTGCCGTGGTATCTTGCCACCTGGCTGGGCGCCGTGGTCGGACAGCGCATTCCGCCGGAGTTTGCCCTCGATTTCGCGCTGCCGATCACCTTCATCGCCCTGATCGCGCCGATGCTTCGGACCCCGGCCCATGTCGCCGCTGCGGGGGTGTCGGTCGTGCTGGCGCTGGGGCTGGCCTGGCTTCCGTGGAACACCGGGCTTCTGGTGGCGGCACTGGCCGCGATGATGGCGGGCGCGCGGGTCGAGTTGTGGCAGGGCCGGGCGCGGCCATGACCTATTCCGACGCGACGATCTGGTTCATCATCGGGGCGCTGGGCGTCGGCACCTTCCTGATCCGTTTCTCCTTTCTGGGCCTGATCGGGGATCGCCCGATGCCGCAATGGGTGTTGCGGCACCTGCGATACACGGCGGTTGCGGTCATTCCCGGGCTGGTGGCCCCGCTGGTGCTGTGGCCCGGCGCGACCGGCGGGGTGCCCGAACCCTCGCGGCTGCTGGCTGCGGGGGCCGCGCTGGCGGTGGGTGCGCTGACGCGCAACACGATCGCCGCCATCCTGGCGGGGATCGTCACGCTCTATCTCGTGGGCTGGGCGCTCTGACGGGGGCGAGGCAGAGCCGGCTCAGCCCGAAAGCCCTTCCCGCGCCAGCCAGCTTTCGATGAGCGACAGACATTCCGCCAGTTGCTCGGGCTGACCCTTGTAGTAATGCGTGGCCCCGCGGATCACATGCATCTCGCTGCGGGTCCGGGTGGCGGCCTCATGGACCAGTTTGGGATGGCTGGCCGGCGCGCCGTCATCGGCGGAATTCTCGATCACGATCAGCGGCACCGTGATGCCTGCGGCCCCGGTCACGGCATCGCAGCGGCTGTCGTCGACCGACCATTGCGACAGCCAGCTGCGCAGCGAGGAATAGCGTGCAAGGCCGGCGGGGTTCACATTGGCCGCTTCGGGCTTGCCCAGAAAGCAGATCCCGGGGGTACGGTCGTTGGGATCGACCGCCGGATCGAGCCAGCGCAGATCGGCCATGGTCCGATGGACGACGAAGGGGCGCTCGTATTCCAGCCCGCCGATCCGGGCCAGACGGCCAAGCTCCTCGCGGGCCCAGGCGCTGATGCGGCGCATCCGCGCCAGTTGTGCCGCGCGGAAGGTCGCGATGAAATCCGCGCTGTAGGGCGGCGGCGGCGCGCCTGCGGGGTCGTAGATGTCAAGCTCGCGGTCGCGCCGTGTCGGGTCGGCCTCGTCGATGACCGAAGGGTCGAGCCATTCCGACAGGGTGCGGGCACGGCTGGCATGGGCTGCCACCATCATCACGCCGTCAACGGGCTGAAGACCGGCCGCTGTCAGATCGACCGGATCGCCTGCCGGTGTGTGGGTGATCGTCGGCCGCTCGGCCTGGGACTGGTAGAAGAGCGACAGCGACGCGCCCCCTGACCAGCCGCAGAGCACGACCGTTTCATAGCCGAGAGCTTCGCGCGCATGGCGGACCCATGCGCCCATGTCGCGGGCAACCTTCTCCATGATCAGGGCCGCATCGAACTTCACATAGCGGCTGGAGGCGCAGATCACGTGATGGCCCGCCTCGGCCATGGCGATGGGTACCGGCAGAAGCTGCAGCGAGGTGGCCGGGTGCATCAGGATGATGACCGTCCGCGATGGCCGTCCGCAGGGCCTGAGCAGCTGCCCCTCGAGATTGACCATGCCCTGGGTGCCGACAAAGCCGTAGGTCTCGGCGTTGGCGACGGATTCGGGGTATTGCACGATCAGGGGGATGCGGTCGTAGGCGGGCCGGGAAGGATCGGTCATGGGTCATCTCATCATCGAGGGCAGGAACAGCGCAAGGGCCGGAAAGGCCAGCAGCAGCGCCAGGCGCACCAGATCGGCGGCAAGAAACGGAAGAACGCCGCGATAGATCGTGGCAATGCTGACCTTGGGCACCATGCTGGAGAGGATGAAGATGTTCATCCCTATGGGCGGCGTGATCAGGCTGATCTCGGTGACCACGACCACGAGGATGCCGAACCAAATCGGGTCGAGGCCGTAGAACTGCACCAGCGGAAAGAAGATCGGGATGGTCAGCAGGATCATCGATATGCTGTCGAGGATGGTGCCCAGCGCCAGATAGACCAGCATCATCAGGCCCAGAACCAGCCAGACCGGATAGCCCTGACCATCGACGAAGGCCCGGATCTGGCGCGGCATGCCGGTCATGTTCAGGAAATTGGCGAAGATGAACGCCCCCACCAGGATGAGCAGCAGTGCCGTGGACATCAGCACCGTCTCGTAGAGGATCGCCACCATCTCCGAGAAGCTTGCCGCCTGGCGCAGGACCACCGACAGGAAGGCACCGAAGGCGCCGATGCCCGCGGCCTCGGTCGGGGTGAACAGGCCGATGTAGATGCCCCCGATCACCGCCACGAAGAGCACCAGGATCTCCCAGACCCCGGCAAGCGAGCGCATCCGCGTGGCCAGATCGGTGCGGGGGCCGGCAGGTCCGCTTTCGGGAGAGATCCGCGTGATGATCCCGACGGTGAGGTTGTACAGCACGATCCCCAGAAGCCCCGGCACCACGCCCGCGATGAACAGCGCGGCGATATCCGTCTGGGTCAGCACGCCATAGAGAACCATGATCACCGATGGCGGGATCAGGATGCCGAGGGTGCCGCCCGCCGCGATCGAGCCGGTGGCCAGCCTGTCGGAATAGCCCAGCCGTGTCATTTCGGGCACCGCGATGCGCGCCATGGTCGCCGTGGTGGCAAGCGAGGAGCCGCAGACCGCCGAAAACCCCGCGCAGGAGACGATCGTCGCCCGGGCAAGCCCGCCGCGCCGATGGCCAAGCCAGGCATAAGAGGCGTTGTAGAGCCGCCCCGCCATGCCCGCGCGGGAGATGAAGTTGCCCATCAGCAGGAACAGCGGGATCACCAGCAGCGAGTATTCCCGCGTGGTGCTGAGGGCTGCCTCGGCCGCCGAGATCATGGCGGGGCGCCAGTCCACGATCAGCCCGAAGCCGATGATGCCCACGACCATCATGGCAAAGGCCACGGGGATCCGCAGAAAGATCAGGACCAGAAGCGCGGCAAAGCCGATGGCCGCCTCGAACATGTCAGGCTACTCCGAAAAGGCGAGCGGGCGTCATCGCCCGCGCCGCAGACCGGCCGCAAGGCGGCCCAGAAGGATCAGCGCCGTCAGCCCCATCGAGGCCGCGGCAAAATGGAAGAAGGGCGACAAGGGCAGGCGCAGGAACATCGTGACCTCCCCGAAACGGGCCGCCTGGTTGCCCCAGCGCGCGGCAAAGATGCACAGGACCACCATCACCAACGCCCCGACAAGGCGATAGACCTGGCGCAGCAGGTGCAGGGTGCGGGTGCTGACGGCACGGTCGATCAGGTTCACCGTGATATGCCGGTCGGCAAGCGTCGCGGCCGGCAGGGCGACGAAGAACATCACCAGCAGCAGAAGCCCCGACAATTCGTAGCCGCCCCGCAGCGGGCGGTTCATCAGGTTGCGCCCGGCCACATCGACAACCGTGACCATCATCAGCGCGAACAGGGCGGCTGCCACCACATAGGCGACGACCCTGCCCGCGATGCTTGCGGGCAGGGTGGTGCCGCCGCCCGGATCCGGCGGCGGCACCTTGTCCCCCGGCAGGGGAGGGGGGGGCAGGTCGTGCGACATGGGGCCCCTGTCGCTCAGCGGGCGGCGATCTCGGCGTTGAGCGCCGCGACCTCCCCGGCGAAGGCCGCCAGCACGGCCTCGGCGTCGATCCCCAGGCCATTCGCCTTCTCGATCCATTCGGCGCGCATGGGCGCGAACGCCGCCTCGATCTCGGCCTGGAATTCCGGCGACATGGACGTGATCTCTATCCCCTCGGCTTCCACATAGGCCCGGCCCTCGGCATCGCCGTGGTCCCAGGAACGGCCGATCAACCGCGCGCCCGCCTCGCCCGAGACGGACATGATCAGCTCCCGGTCCTCCTCGGAGATGCTGTTCCAGACGTTCCGGTTCACCGCGAAGTGGAAAACCAGGTTGAAGATGCCGCCCGGCACGTCGGTGGAATGCGACAGGTAGCGGGCAAGCGAGAGGTCGCGCACCGCGTTGTAGGGCACGAACAGCCCCTCGGCGGCACCCGAAGAGATCACCTGCGTCACCTCGGTGAAGGGGACGAACATGGCCGTGGCACCCAGCGTGTCGGCAAGACGGCCAACCGTCGCGCCCGGCACCCGCAGGCGAAGCCCCGCCATGTCGGCGGCCCGGGTGATGGCGCGGCGGGAATTGTGGATCATTCCCGGTCCATGGGTCGATACGGTGATCACGACCACGTCCTCATGTTCCCCGGCCTGCTTGAGGTGGTTCTCGAAGATGCGCCAATAGGCCACCGAATTGGCCTCGGCAGAGGCGCCGATGAAGGGAAGCTCGGCTATCTCGTGCAGCACGAACCGGCCCTGGGCGATCCCGGGGACGTAATAGCCGGCATCCATCACCCGGTCGCGGATCAGGTCGTGGAAGGCCACCGGAGAGCCGGGCGGGCTGGCCAGGAATTCCACCTGCACCCGCCCTTCGGTGACGTCCTCGACCTTTGCGCCCCATTCGAAGGTGGCAAGGTTGAAATCCGCGGTGGGGCCGCCCCACCAGCCAAAGCGCATCACGGTCTGGGCATCGGCGGCCGCGGCAAGCGTCAGCCCCTGCACGGCCACCAGTGCGCCGGCAAGCATCAAACGTGTCTTCATGGTCTCCTCCCTCTGTTCTCCGGCCACCCTGAAGGGCGCCGGTATCGTGATCCTCCGCCGCGCCGGTCCTCAGTCCACAAGGGCGGCGGCGGCATGGCCCGGAGCGCGGCGTGTGCGGTCCCATTCCTCCAGCATCGGGGCTGACGCCTCGCGCAGGCGACGCTCCATCCCGGGGGTCATCGTCCGCCACGCCAATTCAAGCCGGTGGCCGTTGGGGTCGAAGAAATAGATGGACTTGCAGATCTTGTGGTCGGTCGGCCCCACGACCTCGATACCAAGCCCCTCCAGATGGGCCTTCGCCTCCCACAGGGCCTCTTCGCTTTCGACATCCATCGCCAGGTGCTGCACCCAGGGCGGGGTATTCTCGTCGCGGCCCATCCTGGGGGCCTCGGGCAGCTCGAAAAAGGCAAGGTGGCTTCCGTCGGGCAGCGCGAAGAAGATGTGCATGAACGGGTCGATCTCGCCCGTTGTGGGGTTCCTGTCCTCGGCCACGGCAAAGGCATAGGGCAGGCCCAGCGCCTTTTCGTAGAATTCCACGGTCTCGCGGCTGTCCTTGCAGCGATAGGCCACGTGGTGGAACGATCTCGGATACATGATGTTTACCTCCTCATCCTGTCGTGTTCGTGTCCCTGCGGGCTGCACCCCGGATCGGGCATCCCCGCTTGTCCGCGCGGGTTCCGGCCTTGTGCCTCGCGCGCCCTTACAAGGGCGGTCAGGGTGGCATTGACCGGTGCCGTCAGCCCCGCGCGCTGCGCCTCGCGGACGACGGCGCCGTTGATATAGCCGATCTCGCTGGGCCGGCCGCGGTCGATGTCCTGCAGGACCGAGGGACGGGCGGCCCGCACCCGTGCGCCAAAGGCCATCACATGCGCCTCGGGGTCCTGGACATCGAGCGTGATGCCAAGCGCGCGCGCGACCTCCCAGGCCTCGCGGCCCGCAGCGCGGCAGACCTGTGCAAGCTCGGGGTTGTCGAGCACCTCGCCGACACTCAGGCCCGATGCGGCACAGGGGCCGGAGAAGGCGGCGTTGCAGATCAGCTTTTCCCACTGCATCGCACGGACGTCCGCTGCGCGATGCAGTGGGATGCCGCTTGCGTCCAGAGCGGAGGCGATCCGCTCAAGACAGGCGGGGTCGGTTCCCGCGTCCTTGCCCGAAGAGGCATAGGCACCGAAATGCAGGGCGCCGGGGCCCGCGTGGCAGGCCCGGCCCGGTTCCGGCAGGCTGGCCCCGAAGGCCACGGCCACCCCGATGGCAAGCCTTTGGGCACCGACCACGTCCGCCACTTCTCCGGCCGAGCCCAGCCCGTTCTGGATCGCCAGCATCGCGGTCTCTCGCCTCATCAGCGCCCCGGCAGCGCGCGCAGCATCGGCGGCGGCGGCGGCCTTGGTCGCGAGGATCACCAGCCCCGCCCGACCTGCAGCATCCGCCGCGTCCGCAGCCGAAAGGAACACCCGCAGCGGCACCCGGCGCACCCCTTCCGGGCCGTCCAGAAGCAGGCCATGTCGCGCAATCGCCTCGCGGTGCGCGGGATCGCGCACGATGGCCACCACGGCACCCCCCGCTGCGGCCAGCCGCCCCGCCAGAACCGAGCCCATGGCCCCGGTACCCATGATGGCGATCGTCCCGCCGAGCCGCTCCGTCATGCTGCAAGCCTTTCCAGCCATGGCCGAAGTTCCGGCTTCTGCTCCAGCCCGAAGCCCGGAGCGTCGGACGGGGAGACGCGCCCGTCCTCGAAGCGGCATTGCGGCGGATAGCCTCCGAAGGGCTGGAACACACCCGGATAGGCCTCGCATCCGCCCAGCCCCAGCGCCGTCACGATATGCAGGTTGATCAGGTGCCCGCCATGGGGCAGTGCCTGGGCCCGCCCGTGCCCCGCCGCCTCCATGTCGGCGATCATGGCGGCGTATTCCCCCAGCCCATAGCTGAGCCCGGCATCCATCTGGAAGACATCGCGCCCGGGGCGCATACCGCCAAAGGACAGCAGGTTGCGCACATCCTGCCGCGAGAACAGGTTCTCGCCGGTGGCGATCGTCGTGCGGGTGGTCGCGGTCAGCCGCGCGTTGGTGGCATAATCCAGCGGATCGCAGATCTCTTCGAGCCAGCGCAGCCCGTAGCCGTCGAGGCGGGCTGCCCAGTGCAGCGCTTCCTCGCCCGCAAAGCGCCCGTTGGCGTCGACCGCCACCCTGCCCGGCGCGCCCATCACGGCGATCGAGCGTTCCACGCGCTCCAGATCCGTCGCCATTCCGGCGCCCCCGATCTTTATCTTCACCGCCGTGAAGCCGAGCGTGAGATATCCGCGCAATTCCTGCTCGAGCGAATCCATCCCGTTCGCGGCCTCGGCCGAAGCGTAATAACCCCCGGCGGCATAGACCGCGCAGCCCCGGGCGTGCGGCCGTGTCCCCAGCGCCCGGGAGATGGTCGTCCAGGCCGGCTCGTCGCCCAGCTTTGCGGCAAGATCCCAGGTCGCGAGTTACAATGCCGCCACCGCCGAGGACCTGTCGCCATGCCCTCCGGGCTTTTCGTTGCGCATCGCTATGGCGCGCACCCGGGCGGGATCGGGTGCGCCGTTCTGCCCGCCCTCGAGGTCGGCGGGGTCGGCGGACAGGATGCGCGGGCCCAGCCGTTCCCGGATGAGCCCCGCCTGCGCGTATCGCCCGATGGAGTTGAATCCGGCACCGATGACGGGCTTGCCCGCGCGCATCTGGTCGGAGACCACGGCGACCAGCGAGACAGTGTGCTCCGAGAAGTCGACCAGCGCGTTGGCGGCCTCGCTTCTCAGCGGCACTGTCAATTCGCGGATCTCGGTGATCCTCATGGCCCCCCCCGGCCGATCCGGGTCTATTGCCCTCTGGGTCGGCGCAATGATAGATGAACACGTGTGCATTGCCCTGTCAACGGCTCCGCGCCGGTGCTAGAGGATCGGGTGGGCCGGGTATGGCCAGTGTGTCGTGCGGATCAGCGGAGCGTTTGCGTTGGTGACGTTGAAGGACATCGGCCGGGCGCTGGGCCTGTCGCATGCGACCGTGTCGCGCGCTCTCGGAGGCTCCGATCTTGTCAATCCGGCCACGCGGGCGCGCGTCGTGCAGGCCGCCCGGGAGATGGGCTACAGCCCGGATCCCGCTGCCCGACTTCTGCGCGGGGCAGAGTCGAACCTCGTGGGGCTGGTCCTGCCGGATATCCGCAACAATTTCTATTCCCGCATCGCCAAGAGCGTCGCCAGCCTCGCGGCGGACCGGCAGTTGCAGGTCGTGCTCTCGATCACCGACGACGACCCCGCACGGGAGGAGCGGCTGATCGCCGAGCTCGCCCGGGCGCGGGCGCGGGCCATCGTCATCACCCCCAGTGCCGGGCTGACAGGCCGCGCGGTGGAGCTTCTGTCGGGGCTTTCCGTGGTGCAGATGGTGCGCGCGCATCCCGCGCTTGTGGCCGATCTTGTCGCCGCTGACGATCGGGAGGGCGTGGCGTCGGCCACGATGCATCTGGTGGGCCTCGGCCTGCGCCGGATTGTCTATCTCGGGGGCGACGCCTCGACACTTTCCACTGGCCGCGAGCGCGTGGCCGGGTATCGTGCCGCCATGGATGCAGCCGGTCTTGCCTCGAATGCGCGCGCGGTTCTGGGCCCGCCACAGCCCGGCTTTGGCCGCGCTGCCACCGCCCGGCTTCTGCAGGAGGAGCCGCGGCCCGAAGCCATCGTGCTCGGCTCGTCGCAACTGGTCACCGGGTTCCTCGAGGCCGCCGCTGCGGCCTTCCTGTCGGTGCCGCGGGATATGGCCTTCACCGGATATGACGATCCCGACTGGTTCGCGCTCTGGGGGCCGGGGATATCCACCGTCGAGCTTCCCTCGGATGCGATCGCCCGGGCCGTCGTGGCCTTCGCCGCCGGCGACGACCCGACTGCGGGAGCCGCGCGGGTCGATGGCGACAGCGGCGATTGCCGCCGCATCTTTCACGCCACCGGATTCTGTCCGCGAGGCAGTACCGGCACCACCGATGACAACAATACAACGGGAAAAACAGCATGACCCTTCTTGCCCTGGCCGCATCAAGCCGCGACGGCTCCCTCAACGCGGCGCTGATGGAGGTGATCCTTGCAGAGCTGGGTGATGTCTTTCCCCGCCCCGATCGCGTGGACTACGCGATCTTCGAGGAGACGCCGCAATATTCGGCCCGGCTGGAGCAGCACAGCGGTGTGCCCGAGACCATGCAACAGCTTGCCCGCCGCGTGGCGGAGGCCCGGGCGCTGCTTCTGGTGACGCCGGAATACAATCACGGCATCCCCGGCAGCTTCAAGAACGGGATCGACTGGCTGAGCCGGGTCTCGGTGACCCTGCTTGCGCGCAAGCCGGTGCTGATCGCGGGTGCGTCTGCCGCGCCCGTGGGGGCGTGGCGCGGGATGCGGGCCCTGCGCCCGTCGGTGGAGTTGCTGGGCGGGCTGACCGTGCCCTACATGATCTCGATCGGGGGGGTGACCTCGCGCGCGGCAATCGAGGAGCGCTTTACCGACCCCGCCGCACGCCCCCGTATCGCCGCTGCTCTCTCCACATTCCGCCACCTCTGCACCCTGCCTGCGGAACCGGGCTGACGCGGGGCGACATGCGCGTCCGGTCATGCATGTGCCGGGCCGGGGTGCATCCCGGTGAGCTCACCCGGTGTTGTGCTGCGGCGCAATCGGCTTCAGCATACAAATTGTGGCGAGGGGCAGGTTTTGGCGATATGCCTGCGTCCTGGCATTGTCGAACGGGGCTGCTGTCGTGGCGGCCGGGAGGGGCGTCGTGACCACCATGAAGGAGCCGGACCGGCCCTGGATCGAGAGCTACGGCTCCACGATCGCGGCGGAACTGCCGCCGCGCAGGCATGCCAGCCTTGCCGAGCTGGTCCACGCCACCAGCATGGCGCATGCGGGCAGGACCGCCTTTACCTGCGTGGTGCCCAACGGGATGAACGGCAGCCTGAGCTTTGCCCGCCTCGGCACGCTGTCGGACGATTTCGCGGCCTTCCTGCACCATATTTGCGAATTGCGGCAGGGTGCGCGGGTGGCGGTGCAATTGCCCAATGGGCTGGCCTATCCGGTTGCGGCCTTCGGTGTGCTCAAGGCCGGGGGGGTGCTGGTGAATACCAACCCGCTCTATACCCCGTCCGAGATGATCCACCAGCTTGCGGATTCCGGCGCCGAAGTTCTGGTGATCTGCGACATGTTCGCCGACAAGCTGGCCGAAGTGATCCCGCAGACGAGCATCCGCACCGTGGTTCTGGCCGGGGTGCCCGAGTTCTTTCCGGCCATCCCCGAAACCATCGTCCGCGGCGTGCAGAAGGTCTGGAGCCGGACCCTGCCGCCGGTGCCGCCGCTGAAGGTGCCGGTGCTGCGCCTGCGCGAGGCCCTGGCCAAGGGCCGGGCGGCCGGGGTCGACACGGAGGCGCTCTGGAAAGGTCTGCGGCCCGATGATCTGGCCCTGCTGCAATATACGGGCGGAACCACCGGCGTGGCCAAGGGGGCGATGCTGAGCCATGGCAACATACTGGCCAATCTCGATCAGGTCCTGGCCATGGGCCGGGCGCGCATGTCGGGACGGGATTGCGTCCTGACCGCCCTGCCGCTCTATCACATATTCGCCTTCACGGTGAACCTGATGGCCTTCTACAGCGCGGGGGCGCGGAACATCCTGGTCCCCTCGCCACGCCCCGTTCAGAACATCCAGCGCGCCATCGAGAACTATCCCATCAGCTGGGTCACCGGGGTCAATGCGCTGTTCAACGGGCTGATGAACGAGGAATGGTTCTCGGCCTTCCCGCCCAAACATCTGGTAGCCGCCATCGCGGGGGGCACGGCGCTGCACCGCTCGGTGGCGACGCGCTGGACATTGATGACGGGCACTCCCATCGCCGAGGGATACGGGCTGACGGAATCAGCGCCCCTCGTCAGTTGCAACCCGCTGTCCGACGCGGCCCGCCCCGGCAGCATCGGCATCCCCGTGCCGGGCACGGATGTGGCGCTGGTCGATGACGAGGGTGCCGCGGTGCCGCAGGGAGAACCGGGCGAGCTGATCGTGAAGGGCCCACAGGTCATGCAGGGCTACTGGAAGCGGCCCGAGGATACGGCGGCGACGATCCGCAACGGCTGGCTCTTTACCGGAGACGTGGCGGTCATGGAGGAGGGCGGCTTCCTGCGGATCGTGGACCGCAAGAAGGACATCATTCTCGTCTCCGGATTCAACGTCTATCCGAACGAGCTGGAGGATTGCCTGGCGATGCTTCCCGAGGTGCTCGAGTCGGTGGTTGTCGGTGTGCCCGACCTCGCGACGGGCGAGGCGGTGCGGGCCTATGTGGTGCCCAACCCCGACGCTGCGGGCACACTGAGCCGCGAGGCGATCATCGCCCATTGCCGCAAGCACCTGACCGGCTACAAGGTGCCGAAATCGGTGATCATCCGCGACGAGCTGCCCAAGTCGCCCATCGGAAAGATCCTCCGCAAGGATCTGAAGGCCGAGGTAAAGGCCGAATTCGCAGGGAAAACCTGAGATGCTGACCGAGCTGGAAACCACCCTTCTGGGGGTGATGATGATGATCATCATGCTGGGAATGGGTGCCAGCAT
Organism: Paracoccaceae bacterium; assembly: GCA_020832725.1. Taxonomy (GTDB): domain Bacteria; phylum Pseudomonadota; class Alphaproteobacteria; order Rhodobacterales; family Rhodobacteraceae; genus JAFIEC01. The sequence goes on from JAFIEC010000374.1 coordinate 12,419, forward strand.
GACCCCGCGCGACTTTCTGATCGCGTTCCGCAAACCCCGCGGCATATTGGTGGGCCTGTTGTCGCAATTCGCGGTGATGCCCTTTCTCGCCTATCTTCTTGCAACGCTTCTTGGCCTGCCGGCCCCGCTGGTGGTGGGGCTCATCCTCATCGGATGCATGCCGGGCGGCACCACCTCCAACATCTTCACCTATTTCAGCAAGGGCGTGCTGGCCCTGTCGATCATGATGACCACGGTCTCGACCATGGTGGCGGTGGTCATGGTTCCGGCACTGCTGGCCTTCTACAGCGGGCTGGCGGGCGTGGGGGGCGAGTATGTGATCCCGCCCGGCGATGTCGCGCAGATCCTGGCCGTGCTGCTGGTGCCGACGCTGCTGGGCATGATCCTGCGCAAGCTCAACCCCAACATCGGTGCCACGATCGAGCTGATCGGCTCGCTGATGGGTGTTGTGGTCATCCTGTTCCTGATCGCAAGCTGGGTGCCGAGAAACTACCGGCTTCTGATGGAGACCGAGGCAGCGGTCTATGCCGCAACCATCGGCATCGGGCTGGCCGGGATGCTGTTCGGCTATTGGGTCGCGCGGGGGCTGGGGCAGGATCGCAACAGGTCGCGCACCATCAGCCTCGAGACCGGCATCCAGAACGGGCCGCTTGCCGTTCTCGTGGTCACGCTCAGCTTTACGGCAGCGCAGCAGCAGGCGGTGTTGCTGATCCCGCTTCTCTATTCGCTGTTCATCGTGCTGACATCGACGATCATCACGCTCTGGTATCGGAATAGCGCCACCCGCGAAGCCCTGGCCCGGGACGCCGCCAAGATCGAGCCTGCCTGAGGAACGGGCAGGCCGCCAGGTCGCTGCACGGCGGGTCCGGGGCCAGGAGCGCGATCGCGGGGGCCGGTGAGCATGGCGGGGCCCGCGACGGCTTGCGGGCCCCGCCTTCCGCTCAGAGCGGCTTGCGGAAATGCTGGATGCCGAATGCCAGATGGCCCGCATCGGCGGCCTTGACCCAATGCTCGAGGCCTATCGCCATCCGCTCCAGATAGGCGGGCGAGGCACCATTCTCCACAAGCTTGTCGTGGTGGCGCAGCAATTCCTTCAGCACCAGAGCGTAGTGGGTGCGCAGGTCGGAGACCGCCTCCTCCTGCTCCAGGGTCTCGAAGCCCAACGCCTCCGCGGCCTCGCGATAGAAGCGCGGGCTGCCCAGCGACGTCAGCTGAAGCCGGTCGTAGACGGGCTGCAGAACGCCTTCGGGCACGTCGTCGGCCTGCATCGGATCGGTGAAGATCAGCTGTCCCCCCGGTTTCAGAACGCGCCAGGCCTCTGCCAGAACCTGCTCGCGCTGGTCGGAATGCAGGAACGCATCCTGGCTCCAGACAACGTCAAAGCTGGCATCGGGTTCGGGGACATCCTCGAACACACCGTGGCGGATGGTGATCCGGTCGGCCAGCCGGGCTGCCCGGACCTTGCCGAGGTTGTATTCGTTCTGCGTCTCCGAGATGTTGAGGCACACCGCCTGCGCGCCCGTGGCCCGCACCAGCGTGCGCATGGCACCGCCATAGCCCGCGCCCATGTCCAGCACCCGCGACTCGGAACCCAGCGGGCCCAGCCGGTTCAGCATTTCCATCACCGACCGATCGCTGCCGGTGCGGATGTCATCGGTCTCCGAATGGCGGCCGACGTGCAGGTCCTCGCCGCCCCAGATGGTGGAATAGAAGGCGTCGGCGTCGTCGCTGTCATAATAGTCTTCGGTGATGTCCCGGATATCCGCTTCGTTTCCGGCCCCGCCCCAGCGCACCGTGTGCAGTGACGATTTCTCGGCCACATGAATGAAGAAATCCGGCTCGTCCTCGGCAAAGGTGTCCTGAAAGTCGCCATAGGTGCGCACACGCTCGAAGCCGGCCTCGCTCAGCAATCGCCGTGTATAATTCTTGCGGATCGGGCAGAGGTTCAGGGTGTATTCAGACCCGTCCGGAAAGGCATAGCGCATCCGCATCAGGCCTTCGTCCACGTGGACGGGCGCCGCGCTCACCTTGTCGCCGCAATAGTAATACTTGTGCTTCGTGGAGAAGCCGCGGTCGAGAATGGCGTCGTAATTGCGCTGATCGAGGATCAGCAGCCCGTCATGCTTGAGCGCGGCGTAGAATTCGGCAAGCGCCCGGCGCCGGTCACGTTCCTCGTAGAGATGGGTGAACGAGTTGCCGAGGCAGATGATCGCGTCGTACTTGCCGTGGATGTCGCGGTTGAGCCAGCGCCAGTCGGCCTGGGTCGTCTTGAGGATCAGCCCGCGCGCCTGGGCATTGGCGAAGGCCTTGGCGATCATCGCGGCGGAACCGTCCGCTGCGGTGACGTCAAAGCCCGCCTCCATCAGGCGGACCGTGTGAAAGCCGGTGCCGCAGGCCACGTCCAGAACCCGTTGCTTGCCCCGGGCGCGCAGGATGTCGATGAAGAACTGCCCCTCGCTTTCGGCGCGGCCGCGCCAGTCGATCAACTCGTCCCACTTGTCGACGAAGGTGCTGACGTATTCGTTGCGGTAATGGTCTGTCGTACGGTCCTGAAGCGGATCGTCGCTGTAGGCCTGATCGGTCATTGTCAGGTCTGCATTGGCGCCGTGGTGCTGCGTCATGGTCCTCTCCCTGTGACATCCGGGGCGGCAGAGCACGAGCACAAAAGCAGATCATGCCCCCTGTGACAGGTGCACACCCCGGCGTTCTGTATCGCGTCTCCATCCAGCCCCTCATGGGGCACCGGCCTCTATCGGCCGGTCAGCATCGCGCAGGATGGTGTCTGTCTTGAAGCAACGCGCGACACGTGACGGGGCCCGGGATCGGGCGCGCCGTCGGGGGGACAATACGGACAGGCCGGGTGGCGGCGCAAGTCCCTGCACGCCTGAATTCCATGACCAGGCGCAAGAATGCTCTGCAAGCATCTGATAAGATGTTATTATTACTGCTCGCGCAGCCGTTCCGTTTTCCGCGCCGGGATCAATGTTCCGGGCTCTGCGGGCCGATGGCCACGCAGCGCGCCTCTGCATGCGCGGATGCAGGGCGGGCCGACAAGGCCCCCGCGTTCATTGCACGGTGGCAGCACTGGGCGATGCCGCCACCCGAAACGGCCGACCGACAGCGCCGCGCCGCCCCCCCTTCGGATCGCGGCGTTCAGATGATCCCCGCCCGGCGCAGCCTGTCGATTTCCGCAGGCGCAAGCCCTGCACCCTCCAGCACCATAGCGGTATCGGCACCAAGCTCCGGGGCGGATCTGCATGCCGTTCTCGGCTGTCCGTCTGTCTTGAAGCCCAGGGTGGGGACGTGGACCGGCATGTCCAGACCGTCGACCGCCATGGCCGTCGTCAGGCAACGTTCCGCGATCTGGGGATGGGCCAGGATCTCGTCGAGAGAGCGGATGCGACCGGCCGGGACCGCCGCTGCCGCAAGGAGCTCTTCCCATGCGTCCGCGCTGCGGGTACGAAAGGTCTCATCCAGCGTCTCGCGCAGGCTGCGCCAGTTCTCCGCCCGGCTCGTGCCCGATTTCCAGCGCACATCCTCAAGGATGTCGTCTCGCCCGATCGCGCGGCACAGGCTCTCGAACTGGCGGTCGTGGTTGGCGGCAAGCATCAGGGTTCCGTCGGCGGTCTCGAATGCGCCCGATGAGGGACTGGCGCTCCAGGCCTCGTTGCCGTTCTGCACGGGTTGCCACCCGGTGGTCAGGTGCTGGCTGACCAGCGAGGACATCAGGATCAGCGCCGTGTCCAGCATGGCGACATCGATCTGGACCCCGGCGCCGCTGCGCTCGACCTGCCGCAGCGCCGCCATGACGGCCATGGCCGCATTCATCCCGGTTGCATAGTCGATATAGGGCGCGCCCACCTTCACCGGCCCGTCGCCCGGCTTTCCGGTGGTCAGCATGATGCCGCACATTCCCTGGACAACATGGTCATAGGCCGGGCGGCCCTTCATCGGACCGTCCTGGCCAAAGGCGGAGATCGAGCAATAGACAAGGCGCGGGTTGATCGCGCTCAGGGCGGCCCAGCCAAGGCCAAGGCGCTCTGCCACGCCAGGCTTGAAATTCTCGACGAACACATCGGCGGAGGCGACAAGCCTGCGCATGATCTCGAGGCCCTCGGGAGACTTGAGATCGACCGTGACCGACTTCTTGTCGCAATTGTGGGCCACATAGCCCAGTGCCATCCCCCGTGCGGACAGCTCCGGGATCGGGCCGCCGCGCCGGGTCCAGTCGCCTTCTCCGGGCTTCTCGATCTTGATCACTTCGGCGCCCATGAGGGCAAGCTGATAGGTTGCGAAGGGGCCAGCCAGAACCTGGCTGAGGTCGATCACGCGGATGCCTTCAAGCGGCTGAAACATGTCACTCTCCTGCTCGTTCCGGGGGCCGGAGGGGCTGCCCCCTCCGGCAGTATCTTCAGCGCGGCTCCACGCCTGCGGCCTCGAAGATGGCAAGGTTGGTGGCATGGCTCTGGCGCACCTCTTCCGCCGCTTCATCGAGATCCATGTACATGATCGGGATCAGCGCGCTTCCGACGAGGCGGCCGAAATCTTCATCTGTCTTGGCTGCCGCAAGCGCGGTGCTCAGCCGTTCGAGGATCGGCCTTGGCGTGCCCCGTGGAAGGATGAGTGTCGTGCGTCCATCCATCGCAAGCGGGAAGCCCTGCTCGTTGATCGTCGGGACATCAGGGTTGTTCGGATGCCGGAAGGTGCTGGTTGCGGCAATCATCTTCAGCTCATCGGGATAGCGGTAGTGAAGCCCGCCCGACCAGGCGAGGACCACCTGCCTTCCCAGCAGCGCGTTGATCATGTCGCCACCGCCCTGCAGCGGGAGAATGTTCGCCTGCAGCCCGGCCTCTTCGGCGATGGTCTCCATGTAGAGCCGGGCGGTCGGGCTGAGGGAGCCGAAGGCGAACCCCGGATTCTCCCGACCCCATTCGATGAATTCCGCGATCGTGTCGAAGGGGGCATCCTTCTGCGTGGCAAGGCCGGTCTGGAAGGCCGTGATCATGCCCGCATATTCGAAATCGTCCGGTACGAAATCCGCACGCGCGACAAGAAAGGGATCGGCGTTCACCACACTGTGGGGGTGAAACAGGATCGTGTAGCCGTCGGGCCGTGCCCGCCGCAACTCGTGCGCGGCGACAAGGCCACCGCTGCCGGGCCTGTTGACCACGTTCACGGGCATGCCCAGCTGGTCGGCAAGCACGCGCGCCGCGCCGCGACCGACAAGGTCGGTCTGTCCGCCGGCTGCATAGCCGATCAGCATGGTAATCGCACGGGTGGGATAGGCGTCGTCGGCCGATGCTGCGCCAGGGGCGAACCCTCCGAGCGCCAGCGCCAGCGCACCGGCTGCCGCGGAAAGGATCGCGCGCCGCTTTCTGATCAGGCTCATTTCTTCTCCTCCTCTGAATTGCGCGGGCTGTTCTGCGCTGCATCCGCAGCTTGCATCTCCCGTGCCGCGAGACGGGAGTTGCTGACGATGATCCCCACCACGACAAGCGCGGTCAGGAGCAGGAACACGATGGCGACCGGATGCCCGGTCAGGCGCGCCGGGTCATGGTTCAGGATCTGCAGGGATTGCCGGAAGGTCAGCTCGAGGTTCGGGCCGATGACGAAGCCGATCAGGAACGTCACGAAGGAGAACCCGATCTTGCGCGAGAAATAGCCAAGGACCGCGAAGAACAGCATCACGTAGATGGAGAAGATGCTGCCGCTGTCCATGTAGGCTCCCACGCAGCACAGGAACAGAACCACCGGAATGATCAGCCGCATGGGCACCCGGATCACCTGGGCAAAGAACTTCTGCCCCAGAAGGCCGATACCGAGCATGATCGCGCTCGCACAGAGCATCGCGGCATAGATGTCGGCGACCATCTGGGGCTGTTCGATGAACATTCTCGGACCGGGTGTCAGCCCATGCATGATCAGGGCAGCGATCAGGATCGCGGCAATCACACTGCCGGGGATGCCAAGGGCGAACAGCGGGATGAAGCTCGATGGAACCACCGCGTTGTCCGCGCTCTCGGCCGCCGCGACGCCTTCGATCATGCCGGTTCCATAGGCTTCGGGCGTTTTCGAGAGGCGCTGGGTCAGCCCGTAGGAAAGGAACGAGCCCACGCTGGCGCCGAGGCCGGGCAGGATGCCGACGGCAGAGCCGATCGCGGTGCCGCGTCCGATGGCGGGCAGGCAACGACGCCATTCCGCCGCAGTCACACGGCGGTCGTCGCGCCCGGCACCATCGACAATACGCGCCGCCGAACTGTCCAGCTCGCGCATCTTGCCGGCCTGAACCGCCATCTCGGCAACGGCAAGCATGCCGATGGCCATGGGAATGAGCGAAATCCCGTCGTCCAGCTCCAGCATCCCGAACGTCATGCGCGGGATGAACGTCTCAAGCTCGAGGCCGACCGTCGCGAAAAAGACCCCCAATGCGCCCGCGATAAGCCCCTTGATCATCGAGGCGCCCGCCAGCCCGCCGATGAAGGTCAGGGAAAAGAACAATATCGCGCATAGCTCGACGGGGCCTATCATAAGCGCGTAGCGCGCCAGCGGGGCGGCCAGCGCAATGAGCAGCAGGGTAGAGACGAAATCGGCGATGACCGAGGCGAAGAGGCCCATCTTGAGCGCCTTCTGCGCCTTTCCCTGTCGTGCAAGCGGGTAGCCATCGAGTGCTGTCGGGGCCGAGGACGGTTCTCCGGGGGTGTTGAGAAGGATCGCCGAGACGGCGCTGCCGGCCGTGCTGCCCTTGGCGATCCCGATCAGCGCGGCGATGGCGGCGACGGGTTCCAGATAGAATGTCAGCGGGATCGAAACCGCCACGCCGGTCGCCTTGCCAAGGCCGGGCATCGCGCCGAGCATGTAGCCCAGACCCACCCCGATCGCGACCCAGATCAGCGTGGCGGGGGTCAGGACGTTGTGAAAGCCGGTGATCAGGTGCTCCACATCACCCTCACAGGATCGCCGTGCCAAGAAGCTTGTAGAACAGGGCCCAGACCGCGAGCAGCAATGCCGCCGGCATGACGATGAGGACAATCGGTCGCCGCTCGCCCAGCGCCAGAAGCGCCCCGACGATCAGCGCGATGCCCGCCGCCAGCGGGACCGTCCAGACGAACAGCGCAATCGCCAAGGCAAAGACGAGGACGAGGCGCAGGCTCACCATGATCTCGTGACGCGGGAAAAGGCCGGCATCGTCGCCGCCGCGATATCCGGCTCCCCGCAGGGCCTTGAGCACGAGCAGCAGCGAAAGGCCCGTCACGGCGATCATCATCATGTTCGGCACAAGGCGCGGAGACACGAAGCCACGGGGTGCCTGTTCGATCTGTGCCGGGATTACCACAAGGAGCATCACGAGGCCGAAAAGGCCAAGGATCACCCCCGATACGAGGTCTGCCTGCCGCATCTTCTCCTCCCATCGGCCGGGGCATCCCGACCGCCGACGCCCCTTGGGGAGGCTGTCGCTTTTCCGAAAGCCTAGGCGTCTCCAGTGCAAAGAAGTAGTCGCAAGTTTGTTTCATATGATAGATTTGCTTTATGTATAGCCCGTCACCACGCCACGATCGCCTCCGCCTCCGGCAGTTGCGCTTGCTGGAACTGATCGACCGCCACGGCTCGCTTCGTGCGATCGCGGATGCGCTGAACCTGACCCAGCCTGCTGTCTCGCAGATGCTCAAGGATCTCGAGGCGACCTTCGGGGTGACGCTGGTCGAGCGTTCGGTACGCGGTGTGCGCCTCAGCCCCTCGGGGCGGATCGCCCTGCAGCGGGTCAGGGCCGCCCTGGCGATCCTCGGCAATCTGGCCTCGGACCTCGGCGAGAATCGTCCGCGCGTTCTGCGTGTGGGTGCGAATCCCGCGTTGCTGGAGCGGTTTCTGCCTGCGGCACTTGCACTGGTCACGCGGCAGGAGGCCGGTGTTCAGTACCAGCTCCGCACGGGGACCGTCGGGCGGATGCTGGGCCAGCTTCTGGAGGGTGGGGTCGATTGCTATGTCGGCCGGGTCGACTGGACGGATCCGGACTCCGATCTGGGCAATGTGCTGCGCATCACCCCCCTCGGCCAGAGTGATCTGGTGCTTGTCTGCGGCCCGGACCACCCGCTCGCCCGACAAGCCGAGGTGACCGCGGCCGATCTGGCGCTGACCGACTGGGCGCTGCAGGGCCCGACCAGCACGCTGCGGCCCACGGTCGATACCATGTTTCGCAGCAACGGGCTGGCACCCCCGGTGCCCCTGTGCGAGGTTGCCGGTGGCCCGCATGAGATGATCCGCCTCGCGCAGCGGCTGGATGTCGTGGTCTGCGTGCCGCGGCTGGCGGTTCTGGAAGAGATCGCACAAGGGCAGCTCCATGTTCTGGAGGTGGCCGGCATGGAGATGGCACCGATCGGAATCTGCTTCGTGACGCTGCGCGAGAACGACGCCTTTCAGCCGCTGAAGCATCTTCGCGATGCCATGAGGACGGTCATGGCCGACCCTCTCTCCCGTGCGCCGCCCCCGGAGACGCCCGCCGCCAGCGATGGAACTGCGTGATCCCGAAGCGGGGCGCTATCCCGGAAGTTGATCGATGCCTGACCGGTTGCTACGCTGCGACCACCTGATGCCGGAGGGCCCGCCATGCGCCTGATCCTGCCGCTTCTGCTCTCGCTCCTGCTGGCGCTGCCGGCGCTGGCCGGCACGCGCCACGCGCTGGTGGTGGGGATCGACAGCTACGAGTCAGACGGAATCGCCGATCTTGCCAAGGCCGTGAACGATGCTCGCGCGGTCGGCGATTCGCTGGAACGGATCGGCTTTCAGGTCATGCGCGCCACCGATCTCAATCGGCGCGCCTTTCTGGAGACGGTGGTTGCCTTTGCCGGAGGTGTATCGGAGGGCGACGAGGTCGTGTTCTATTTTGCCGGTCATGGCGTCGAGATTGACGGGCAGAACCTGCTTCTTGCGCGGGACGTGCCTGCAGTCGGGCCAGGTGCCGAGCCGCTGATCCGGTCCAAAGGGGTGGCAGTCGATTGGGTGCTCGAGCTTCTGCGGGACCGGGGCGCGCGTGTCAGCCTGGTCATTCTGGATGCCTGCCGCGACAATCCGTTCCCGCGCGACGGGTTGCGATCGGTGGGATCCGCGCGGGGTCTGGCGCGGACACCGGTTCCCCGTGGGACATTCCTGCTCTACTCGGCCGGGATCGGGCAGGCGGCGCTGGACTCGCTGCCGGGATCCGACCCGGATCCGAATTCCGTCTTCACGCGGAATCTGCTGCCGCTGCTTGAGGTTCCAGGGCTGTCGCTTGTCGATCTGGCCCGCGAATTGCGCCGCGATGTGGAGGCGCTGGCAAGTCGCGCCGGTCATCTCCAGAGGCCTGCCTATTACGACGAGATGACCGAGGATTTCTATTTCCTGCCGGTTTCGGCGACAGCATCATCCGGGGTGGAGGTGGCGATGCTGGACGCCTGCGCGCCTGCGCGTACCGTTTGGCCCGACATCCGCGAAAGCGAATCCGTAGCGTTAGTGCAGGAATTCGTCGCAATGCACGGCGATTGCCCGGTGATTGGCGCAATGGCGCGCGAGCGCCTTGCCGTGCTGGAGGAAGAGCGCGCCGAGGCCGCACGCGAGGCGGCCCGGGAACGGGCGGAGAGGGCCCGGATGGAGGCGGACTCGCGTCGGCGCTCGGCCGAGATGGCGCTGGGCCTGAGCACCGGGGAGGTGCGCCACATTCGCTGGACGCTCATCCAGCTTTACGGCTTTCGCACCACGCGGCCGGGGATGTCCATCGGCGGGGTGCTGGCCATCGACGACACGATGCGCAACTGGATCGGTCGTCACGACAACGCGCTGAACGGCGGATGGAACACGACGCTGACCCGGGCGATCGCCGATGACCTCCTGGCCCGCCCCTTCGAGCCGCAGCCCTATGCCTTTCCCGAACGCGGCGATCTGCGCGACTCGGGGGATTGGGCATCATGGCGCGACGGCGGGCGCTGCGTGGCCGGCACGCGGGCGAGTGGCATCGCCGAGGGCGAGATGTTTCATCTGCCCGAAATACACATCTGGAGGGAGCCGGGCGCACAGGGCAACAGTCTCTGGTTGGACTTCATCACGCCCAACCCCTTCTTCGCCGATTCCTGGGTGGAGGCGCGGGTGGACGGGCGAAGGTTCTCACTGGCCCAGGATACGGAACCGTCAAGACCGGTCGTGACCGTGCCGATCGCCTCTGACGGCATGGCCGACGCCTCGGTGCTGAGGGCGATGCGTGCCGGAAACCGCATGCAGGTGCGGGGCGTCAGCTATGAATACGGTGATGTCGCGGCCGCCGCCTTTTCCCTGCGCGGCTTTACTGCCGCCTTTACCCGCATGGCCGAGATGTGCGGCAGCCCGCAATTGGTAAGGACCTGGCTCCGTTGAGATGAACAGGCGACGATCGCCTCTCGCGGTCCGGTTCGTCTACATGAGGTCAGGCACGGCGCTGCCCTACAGATCGAATCCGCGCAACATCACCCGCCTGACCCAGGAGACGAATTGCACGCCCGCAGGACGGGTGCCGTGGTCAAGCCGGGCATGAACCCGTGCGCCGAAGCGACCGGGGAAGTCGGGCGGAACCGAGACCTCGAACTGGAAGACGCGCTCGAGGCTGCGCGCACCCGTCTCGTCGCCCGGATCGACGACGATGCGGCCCCCGAAACGTGCGCCCAGAACCGGCGAAGGCAGGTCGAAATCGCCGGCGGGAACCTCGCGCATCGCCCGGGCGGGATAGGTCGTCTCCGGCGCTTCGGGCAGGCGCAGGTCGATGGCGTGCAGGTGATGTCGGGCCGCGTCGATGCGGGCCTGGGGAACCACCAGCCTGACCCTGTCGGGCGCATCCGGCAAGATATGGGCCAGAACCTCTCCGGCGCGGACAAAGCGCCCGGCGATATCCTCGGGCGGGATCGCCGGTTCAAGCCGCCCGGGCGAGGCCGCAACCAGGGTCAGGGCCGCGACATCGGCCTCGGCCCGTTCCAGCGCGGCTTCTTCCGAGGCGAGCTCCAGCGCGACGATGCGCGCCTGCGGGCGGTCCTCGGCCCGGGCCACATCCAGCCGCACGCGCAGTTCCGCCACCCGAGACCGCAGGACGTCGCGCCGGGCTACAAGAAGCGGATTTTCCAGAACCGCAACCGTGTCTCCGGCGGCCACGGGGGCACCGGGGCGCGGAACAAGCCGCACCACCGCGCCCTCGGTCTCGGCGCGGATCGCGGCAGAGCCGGGCAGCCAGACCACGCCCTCGGTCCGCGTGGCCCAGGGCACCGGCACCAGAAACAGAAGCCCAAGCACACCGGCGATGGCCAGCCCGGTGACGGCCCAGGCCCGCCCGCGCACCCGGGGCAGCCGCGGACCGGTCGCCATCGGCCAGAACGCCTTGCCAAGCGGCTTGAACAGCACGTTGAAGAACTACCATATCGCGAAGGCGACGCCCAGGCCGAACAGCCGCGAGATCAGGAATATTGCGATCGTGAGCGAGATGAACACCCGGTAGACGAAGGCCGCAGGCGCATAGAGGGCGAAAACCCAGGCTTCGAACCGGGTGGCGGGCTTGGGCACCACCTCCTCGGCACCATAGGCCCTGCGCTGCCAGTGCTCGGCCCACCAGGCATTGCCGCGCTGGGCAAGATTGGGCACCTCAAGCAGGTCTGCCAGCACGAAATAGCCGTCAAAGCGCAGCAGCGGGTTGCCATTCACCAGCACCGTGGAGATGCCGCCGATCAGCATCACGTTGAACAGCAGCGCGCGCTCCATCCCCGGCTCCAGTTCGCGCCAGATCAGGAAGGCGATGGCGGCCAGTGTCGTCTCCACCATGATGCCCGCGGCCGAGACGAAGATGCGCCGCCATTTCGAGGCAAGCGCCGCCGCCGCGCTGGCGTCCACATAGGGCACCGGCATGAAGACGAGGAACATCACCCCGGTTTCGTGCACCTCGGCCCCGTAACGCTTGGCGACCCAGCCATGGCCGAATTCGTGCAGCAGCTTGATCGGCACATAGGCCAGCGCGATCAGGGCAAGGTTCTCGAACGACAGGATCCGGTCGGTGATGCTGCCGGTCACCTCGTCCCAGTCCTGCGCCAGAAGGGTCAGCGACACGACCATCAGCACCAGCCACAGCGTCACCCCGATCGGCCCGATGAGCCAGCGCACGAGCGGCAAGGTCCGCTCCAGCAGGCGGTCGGGATCATAGAGCGGTACCCTGAAGGACATCGGCCCCATCAGGTTCTGCTTGAGCAATTGCCGATCCTGCTTGCCACGCCGTTCGGCCATCTCGGCCAGATCGGGGGGCACATCGGCGACGATGACATCGGCACCATGCATCTGGCCGATCAACTGCAGTACATCGCCCTGGCTGGGGGTGTCCGGCCCCAGTGTCCGCGCCAGATCCGACCAGGCCTCCTCGACCGTGACGGTGCCGTCGAACCGGTCGATCATGGCAAAGGCGTTGGGGCTCAGCCGGTGGGATTTTCCGGTGACCGGATCCTTGAGCACGTACCACGGCCAGCCGCCATAGCGGTGGCGTTCGATGCGCAGCCCTGTGGACAGCCGCGGGCGCAGCCCCGCGATACGATACCATTGATCCGAGAAGAAGGCCTCGCTCATGGCATCCAGCGCCAGACCGCCAGCCTGATCCAGTCGCGCAACCGCCGCGTCCAGATCGCGGCAAGGCTCTGCTCGCCCGCGTGCAGGCGTGCAACGCCCTCCAGGCCGGGGCGCAGGCCCGGCGGGGTATGCTCCAGCTCTGCCTCGGCCCGAAAGAGACGCCGACCCTCCTCCAGACGGGCCACCGACGTCAGTGCCGATACCCGGAGCGGTATCGCCGTCTCGGTGCGTTGCTTGAGGCGCATGACCCCGCTGCTGCCGATGGCGACGCGGTCAAGATCACGCTCGTCGATCTCCAGGATGACGCGGAAATCATCCAGTGGCGCAAGCGTGAACACCTCGTCACCTTGCTGGACAGGCGCACCGATCATCTGGCTCAGGTCGCCCGCGATCACGACACCGTCGATCGGGGCATGCACCGATGCGCGCTCAAGCTGTGACTCGGCCAGGGCAAGCTGTGCGGCCGCCTGCGCGATCTGCGCCTCCGCGATGCGCACCTCGGCACGATCATTGTCGGCAAGCGCGCGCCGCGAGGCGAGGCGAAGTTGTTCCAGTTCGCTCTGCCACTTGCCGGCCTCCAGCAGGAGGTCGCGGTCGTCGAGGGAGAAAAGCAGGTCGCCCGCCGCGACCCGGTCTCCCGCCTGCACTGCCGCCTCGGCGATGCGTCCGTTGAAGGGGGCCACCGCCACGCGCTGTACCCGCCCTTCGAGGTTGGCATCCGTGGTGATCCGCAGGGGCTGATGGATGACGAAGGGCAGGGCGACGGCAATCAGCCCGGTGACGACCGCCAGCCGGTAGGAGGGCCGGTTCTGTGCCCCAAGTGCGCGCAGGCCGCGCTCAAGCGCATCGACGGCACGCCCGGACAACCAGCCCTGCTGGCGGCGCTTCAGCTCCAGCATGGGGCCCAGAAGGTCGGCAACCGCCTCGATCCGGGACACGAATTCCGGCGTTGCCGCGTCGGCATCATGCAGGATGACGCTGATCGCACCGATCGGGCGGCCATCATCGAACAGCACTGCGGTCACGATCGCTGCCCCGCCCATCTGATCGATACAGAGCTGATGCGCGCGGGTGACGCGGGTCGGCATGTCGGCAAGCCCGGGCCAGGCCACCGTGCCCATCTGATCAAGCGCCTCTTCCATGGCATTGCCCAGCGCCAGTACCGCATCGCCGCGACGGCGGAACCAAGCAGCGCCCGAGATGCTCTCGACCCGGACCGGGGCGCCTTTGCGCGCAATGCCCCGGACAAGACCGAACGCCGCGCGCTCGATCGCGGGTTCGGCGGCAAGCGCTGTCACCAGCGCCTGCCCGGCGGGCCCCAGGCGGCGCTGCGCCCCGACCTGTGCGAGGATGTCGAGTGCCACGAGGCCGTCCTCGTGGTGGCGGCGCTCATCCTCGGCGGCGCGCTGCCAGAACCGTGCCTCGAGCCATCCGGTGGACCAGAGCAGACGTTGCCGCCCCTGCGGGGAGAGCGCCGCGACATCGGGCGCAAGCCGCAACGCCACGAAGGCGGGAAGATCGTCCCCCACAAGGACGGGCATGCCGATCATCAGCCGCCCGTCGCCGTCACGCAGTTCGGCGGCGGCGCGGCCCGAAATGACGTTGCGGGCCACGGCCTCCACGCCGCGCGCATCGTGCGAGGGATCCGGCCAGACCGCCATCGGGGCATAGGAGCGCGAGGCAGGGTCGCGGCCGAAGACCACGATCATCTCGACCCCCGGTATCTCTTCGGCCAGCAGGGCAAGCCACGCGTCGAGGAAATCGGTCGAATCCGAGGCCCCGAGCAATGCGGCCAGGCCCTGCGCGTTCGCGGTATCCGCAGAGGCCGAGGGCTGTCCTGCAGGCGCGTTCATGTCCTCGGCCATGTCAGCCCCTCGCCAGCTGGGCATTGGGGCCGCACCACGCCCTCTTGACGATGGCCGGGCGCAGGCAATCGCGATCCTGAAGCTGCCGTTTCACTCTTCGTGCAGCCGGTAGCCCGCGTTGGGCCCGTTCGCCCAGCCCCTCCTTCCGCCACCCGGGTCTCCGCCTCGCAGGAAGCCCTGCCGCCAGTCGCGCTGTCGCCCTCCCGGCCGGATCGCGGCCAGGGCCATCATGGCCAGGGGCGCGGCCCCGCCGAAGCTCAGATCCGGCATTACGGTATCGGCGGCAAGCCCCGCCCTGTCCGCCGCATCGGGGGCGGTGGCCTGCTCGATGCTGATGCGCAGCTCTGCGCCGTCCTGCGGGATCCTGCCGTCATCGGACGCGTCAAGATGCAGCAGCGCCAGTTCGAGGTCGCCTTCGGGGAGCGGCGTCTCGCCGGAGATCGAGAGGCGCAGCCCCTCGTCTGAGGGCTCGACCTGCAACCGTGCGTCTTCGGGCAGGTCGCGGCCCGGTTCGACCTTGCCCACCAAGCCTGCCGGAACCAGCAGGCGCAGCACGAGTTCCGTGAGCCCGCCCGCATTGCCGACGCTGATCGGATGGCCCCCGCCCCGTGGCTGCCCGGCCATGCGCCCTTCATCAACCACGAACTGGATGACAAAGCTGCCGCCGGGGACGTTCAGCGCGCCGTTCTGGCCAGTGCAGGCCATCAGATCGGCCATGTCGTCGAAGGGGCTGTTCAGGAACAGCCGATAGGTGCCCGGCGGCAGATCGCCTGCCTCGGGCGCGAAGATCAGGCGCGTCGCGTCATCCGAAATCCGTACAGAGCCCTCGATCCGGCGGCCCTCGCTGTCCAGAAGCGTCACCCCGGGCAGCGGCAGGGCAAGGCCCTGGTCGATTCCGGTGAGGGGGCGGCTGAAGGTCAGCTCCACCGCATCCGCAACCCGGCGCACCTCGATGATATCAAAGGCAGCGGTCGCGCCGACCTGGATGGCGAGGCGTGTCGAGAAGATGCCCTGCTCCGTCAGCAGCGTGACCTGAACGAGATAGACCCCTGCGTCCTCGAAGGCGTGAGAGGGCACGTCGCCGGCGCTGCCGCGACTGGTGGTGCCGTCGCCCCAATCGATCATCCAGCCGCGAAGGCCGTCCAGCGCACCGGCCTCGCGACCGGCCAGATCGAGGACCGCTTCCCGGCCGACGGCCACCCGCGC